>JBICIB010000216.1:0-9825 GCA_043101415.1 Planctomycetota bacterium JB042
GGGGGCGGGTCGCGCTGGCGCGCTACGGGGCGGCGCCGTTCGTCGCGCGTCCGATCGGCAGGGCCGCGGCGGCCGCCCGGATCCGCGCCCCCCTCGACGACGCGGTCCGGGTGCGGCTCGTCTCCGAGGTGCCGCTCGGCTGCTTCCTCTCCGGCGGGGTCGACTCGTCGGCCGTCGTCGCGGCGATGGTCGACGCGCTCGGGACGTCGATCGACGCGGTGACCGTCGGCTTCGAGGACGCGCGCTTCGACGAGCGGGGGGCGGCCCGGTCGGTCGCGGCGCACCTCGGGATCACGCCGCCCGAGGAGGTGGTCGAATCCGATCCGAGCGTCCTCGACGACGTGGCGAAGACGTTCGACGAGCCGCACGCCGACCCGTCCGACCTCCCGACCTGGCTCCTCTGTCGCGCGACGCGGCGGCACGTCACGGTGGCGCTGTCGGGGGACGGCGGCGACGAGCTGTTCGGCGGCTACCGGCGATACGCGTTCGACCGGTTCGAGAATCGGATCCGGGCGATCGTGCCGGGGCCGCTGCGGCGCCTCCTGTTCGGCCCGCTCGGCGGCGTGCTGCCGAAGGGGGACCGGCTCCCGCGGCCGCTCCGGGCGAAGACCCTCGTGTCGAACCTCGCGCGCGACCCGGTCGAGGCCTACTTCCGCTCGGTCGCGCGGATCGCTCCGGAGGAGGCGGAGCGGCTGCTGGCGCCCGACCTGCTCCGGGAGTGCGACGGCTGGCGGACGGTCGAGCGGTTCCGGGAGATCGACGCGCGGCGAGGGCTGAAGGACCCGCTCTTCCGGATCCGGGCGCTCGACCTCGAGACGTGGCTCCCGGACGACATCCTGGCGAAGGTCGACCGGGCGTCGATGGCGCACTCGCTCGAGGCGCGGGTGCCGATCCTCGACCACCCGCTGGTCGAGTTCGCCTCCTCCCTGCCGTCCGACCTGCTGATCCGGGGCGGGAGGACGAAGGCGGTCTTCAAGCACGCCCTCCGCCGCACGATCCCGGACGAGATCCTCGACCGGCCGAAGCAGGGGTTCGACCTGCCGGTCGCGGCGTGGCTCGACGGTCCGCTCCGGAGCGAGCTCGACGCCCTCGTCCACCCCGGCTCGCCGCTCGAGGGGACGCTCGACCTCGCGCGGGCGCGGACCCTCCTCGACGAGCACCGCGGCGGGCGGCGGAACCGGCTCGCCGAGCTCTGGACGATCCTGACCCTCGGGCGATGGACGGTGACGCACCGGGAGGCCCAGTGCGTGTCCTGACCCTGTCGTCGCTCTTCCCCGGCGCGGCGGCTCCCCGGCACGGCACGTTCGTACGGGAGCGGCTGCGCGCCTTCCGCGACGGGACCGGCGCGGGCGTGAAGGTCGTGTCGCCGGTGCCGTGGTTCCCGCGCGGCGTGCCCTCGCGGAGGTACGGCGCGTTCGCGCGCGCGCCGCGTCGGGAGACCGTCGACGGCTTCGAGGTGCATCGGCCGCGCTACGCGATGATCCCGAAGGTCGGCGTCCCTCTGCAGGGGATCCTGTACGAGCTCGGCGTCCGCGGCACGGTGAAGCGGCTGCTGCGCGAGTGGGACTTCGACCTCCTCGACGTCCACTACGCCTACCCCGACGGGTTCGCCGGGGCCCTCCTCGCCCACCGCCTCCGGAAGCCGATGGTCCTGACCGTCCGGGGGACGGACGTGAACCAGCTCCCCGACCTGAAGGCGACGCGGGACCAGGTCCGGTTCGCGCTCGGGAAGGCCGATCGGGTCGTCGCGGTCTCCGCCGCCCTCGCCGAATGCGCGGTCGCCGCCGGCGCGGCGGAGGAGAAGACGGTCGTCCTCCGGAACGGGGTCGACCCGGCGCGGTTCCGGCCGCTCGATCGGGACGCGTGCCGGGCGGCGCTCGGCGTGCCGTCCGACGCCGCCCTCCTCGTGTCGGTCGGGTTCCTCGTCCCGCGGAAGGGGCACGACCTGACCATCCGGGCGGTGGCGAGCCTGCCGGAGGCGGCGCGGCCGCACCTGCTGATCGCCGGCGACGGGCCGGAGGAGGAGCGGCTGCGGGCGCTGATCGCCGAGCTCGGGGTCGGGGACCGCGTCCGTCTGCTCGGGCCGGTCGAGCACGACGCGCTCTCCGAGGTCTTCTCCGCCGCCGACGTCTCGGTCCTCGCGTCGTCGCGCGAGGGGTGGCCGAACGTCCTCCTCGAATCGATGGCGTGCGGGACGCCGGTCGTCGCGACCGCGGTGCACGGCTCGCCGGAGGTCGTGCGCGACGCGTCGGTCGGGAGGCTGGTCGAGGAGCGGACGGTCGAGGCGCTGGCCGCGGCGATCGGGGACGCGCTCGAGCGGCGGTTCGATCGGGCGGCGGTCCGCGCGTACGCCGAGTCGATGGGGTGGGAGGAGACGACCCGCGGCCTCCACGACCTCTTCCGCGAGGTGCTCGGAGGCGCGGCGTGAACGTCCTGTACCACCACCGGACCGCGTCGCGCGACGGCCAGGAGGTCCACATCTCCGAGCTGATCGCGGCCCTCCGCGACGCGGGACACGTCGTGACGGTCGTCTCCCCGGCCGGCGAGGCGGAGACGGGGAAGCGCGCCGACGGGGACATGGGGGGGAGCCACGGCGGGCTCGCGCGGCTGCGCGCCCTCGTGCCGGACGCGCTGCTGCCGCTGGCGGCGCGCGCGTACGAGGCGGTCTTCACGCGCCGGCTCGTGACGGCGGGCCGGGCGAACGGCGCCGACTTCGTGTACGAGCGTCACGCGCTCGACAACCGGGTGGGGCGGCGGGCGTCCGCGAAGCTCGGCCTGCCGTTCCTCCTCGAGGTGAACGCGCCCCTCGCCCGCGAGGAGGCGGCCGAGGGGAGGATCGGCGACCTCGCCCCCGCGCTCCGGGCCGAGCTCGAGGTCCTCCGCGCCGCCGACGCGGTGCTGGTGGTGACCGAGGTCCTGAGGGGGATCCTGGTCGAGGACGGCGTCCCGGCCGAGCGGATCCACGTCGTCCCGAACGGCATCGCGCCGGAGCGGTTCCTCGTCCCGCGCGACGAGGGGGCGAAGGAGCGGCTCGGCGTCGCCGGGCGGCTCGTCCTCGGCTTCGTCGGCTTCCCGCGCCCGTGGCACGGCCTCGACCGGGTCGTCCGGGCGATCGGCGGCGCGAAGGACGGCGCCCTCTCCGAGGCGGTCCTCCTGATCGGCGGCGAGGGGCCGGCGCTCGACGACCTCCTCCCGCTGGCCGAGCGGCTCGGCGTGCGCGACCGCGTGAAGGTGGTGGGGGTGGTGAACCGGCCCGAGATCCCGGGGTTCCTCGACGCGTTCGACGTGGCGCTGCAGCCGAAGGCGACCTCGTACGCCTCGCCGCTGAAGCTGTTCGAGTACCTCGCCCGCGGCCTCCCGGTGGTCGCGCCCCGCCAGCCGAACCTGGAGGAGGTCGTCGAGGACGGCGTCTCCGCGCTCCTCGTCCCGCCGGACGACGACGACGCATTCGTCGAGGCGCTCCGTCGGCTGGCCGAGGACGAGGCGCTCCGCGCGTCGGTCGGCGCGGCCGGACGGCGGCGGATCGAGGACGCGGGGTACACCTGGCCGAGGAACGCCGAGCGGGTGATCGAGATCGCGCGCTCGCTCGGGGCGACCGACGACGCGGGACGAGGATGAGCCGACGATGACCGGACCCGACGAGACGATCGCCAACGGCCTCAGCTTCGACGTCGAGGAGTACTTCCACGCGCTGAACCTCCGTCCGGTGGCGCCGGCGGAGACGTGGGAGCGGCAGGAGCGGCGCGTCGCCGCGACGACCCGGGCGATCGTCGAGGCGCTCGCCGCGCGCGACGTCACCGCGACGTTCTACTTCCTCGGCTGGGTGGCGAAGCGCGACCCCGCCCTGGTGAAGGAGGTCGCCGCCGCCGGGCACGAGGTCGGCTCGCACGGCATGTCGCATCGCATGGCCGGCGAGCTCGGACCGGACGCCTTCCGCGACGAGGCGCGGGAGAGCAAGGCGATCCTCGAGGACGCGATCGGGGCGCCGATCCGCGGCTTTCGGGCGTCGACGTTCTCGGTGACCGAGGAGACGCGCTGGGCGTTCGACGTGCTGCGCGAGGAGGGGTACGCGTACGACTCGAGCGTCTTCCCCGTCCGCCACGACCGGTACGGCTGGCCGTCGTTCTCGCGCGTCCCGGTCGAGGTCGAGACCGCCTCCGGCCCGTTGCTCGAGCTCCCGATGCTGACGCTCCGCCGGTTCGGCATGAACCTGCCGGCGGCGGGCGGCGGCTACCTGCGGCTCCTCCCGCTCGGGCTGGTCCACCGCGCGCTGAAGGAGATGAACGCGGCCGGACACCCCGGCGTCGTCTACCTCCATCCCTGGGAGTTCGACCCGGGGCAGCCGCGGCTGCTGAAGGGGGGCCTCGGCGCGTTCCGCCACTACTTCGGGCTCGACCGGACCATGGGGAAGCTCGAGCGGCTGCTCGACCGGCACGCGTTCGGGACGGTCGGGGCGCTCGCGCCGGCGCCGTCGTGAGGGCGCCGGCCCGTCAGAGCATCTTCAGGACGTGACGCACGCGCGGGGCGAACGGGTGGCCCCGCTTCACCTTCCCCAACGCCCGCCGCGCCTCCTTCGCGTCGCCGTCGAGGAACGCGCAGACGCCGAGCAGGTACCAGGCGTCGCGCTCCTTCGGGGCGAGCTCGACCGCGCGCCGGAGGGCCTCCCGCGCGGCGTCGAGGTCGTCGACGCGGAACCGGTCCTTCGCCTTCAGCAGGAGGAAGCGCTCGTCGCCGTCGGCCAGCTCCTCCATGCGGGGGAGGAGGTCCGCCACGACTTCGGCGAGGTCGGTTCGTTCCTCCAGGAGGACGAGGCCGTACTCGAAGAGGATCTGCGGGTTCGACGGCGAGAGGGCGCAGAGGAGGCGGAGGTCGCCGATCGCGGCGCCGCGGGCGGCGAGCCGCTCGACCAGCTCGACGCGCAGGAGGCGGAGCTTCAGGTGCGACGGCAGGGCGAGCAGCGAGGCGTCGACCAGCTCCTTCGCGGCCGCGTCGAGGCCGCGGCGTTCGGCGACGCCGGCGATCTCGAACAGGAGGTCGGCGGCGGCGCCCGCCTCCGGATCGTCCGGAACCGCGGTCGCGAGCGAGCTCGCGAGCGCGGCGACGTCCCCGTCGCGCTCGAGCGCCTCGAGGCGTCGGACGAGTTGCGCGGCGGCCCCGTAGAACGTCGGGTCGGCGGCGACGACCCGGCCGAGGATCTCGAGCGCCTCTTCCGCCGGCGCGGCGTCCCCCTCGTACCGGTGCAGCAGGAAGACCCGGAGCGCCGGGTCGCGCAGGTCGTGGTCGGCGATCGCGCGGGCGACGACCTCTCCGGCCGATTCGTGCCCGGGAGTCCGCGCGACCTGCGAGAGGAGCCGGAGCGCGAGGGCGTCGGCCGGCCGCTCGGCGAGGATCTCCTCCAGGAGGAGGCGCGCCGTCGACGCGGACCCGGCCCGGAGGGCGGCGAGCGCCGCGAGTCGGCGGACGTCGAGGTCTCCCGGGAAGAGCTCGATCCCGGCGCGCGAGTAGTTCGTGAGGAGCGTCGCGTCGGCGGAGGTCCGGACCAGGAGCTCTCCGGCCAGGAGATAGGTCGCGCGGTCGTTCGGGTTCGCCGCCTGCACCCGGAGGAGGTCGGGGAGCGCGGCCGCCGGCCCCTCGGTCGCCCCGGTCCGGACCGCGACGAATCGCGCCGCGGTCGTGAGCCGCGGATCGACGGAGGCGAGGCTCCGGGCGAGCGCGAACGCCTCCTCCTCGAACCCTCGGCCGGCGAACGAGTACAGGAGGAACCGGAGCGCGACCTCGTCGAGGCGGTCGGCCCCGTCGACGATCATGGAGGCGTTCTCCCGCACGAAGTCGAGCTCGGGGCGGGCCGCCGCGTCGACCGACGGCGGCGGCGTCGGCTTCTTCTCGGCGCGCAGGCGCGCGAGCCACCAGAGGAGGGCCTGGTCCGCCGGGACCCCGTCGTCGCCGAGCGACCGCTCGTACCGGCCGAGGAAGGTCGTCAGCTGGACCTGGTACGGCGTCAGGGCGAACGCGGCGGCCGTCGGCAGCACCGCCCAGTCGCGTTCGAGCGTGAACTCGCGCGCGCTCTGGAGGAACTTCGCCGCCGCGTGCGGCCCGAGTTCGCGCATCGTCAGGCCGAAGGCGGCCGCGACGGTCTCGTTCGACAGCTGGTCGCGGCCGTCCGGCCGGTCGCGCAGCCGGCGGAGCAGCGTGGCGTCCCCGGCCTCGAACGCGACGATCGCGGCCCGCTCCGCGAGCCGCCGCCCGAACCGTCCGGAGTACCGTCCCTCGACCCGGTCGGCGAGCGCGGAGGAGAGGAGCGGCTCTCCGGCCGCCTCGATCCGGTCGAGCATCTCCGTGACGAGCGGCGCGGGGAGGAGGCGAGGGAGGTTCGCGAACCGTTCGAGCGTCTCGAGGAACGCGCGGCGCTCTCCCGCGAGGGCCCGGGCCAGCAGGAGACCCGCGACGACGTCCGCGTCGTCCTCGGTCACCTCGTCGGCCTGCTCGAACCACCGCCGCGCCGCCGGGTAGCGCTCGGCGGCGAGCGCGGCGCGTCCGAACAGGAGCATCAGCTCCGGATCGGTCGTGTCGGCGTGCGACGCGAGGAGGCGGAGGGCGCCCGAACCGTCGCCGGCTTCGATCAACGCGTCGGCGCAGACCTTCAGGCCGCCGCCGACCGGGTCCGCGACCGTGACCGCCTCGGCGACGCGACGCGCCTTCTCGACCCTCCCGGCGAGCCGCCACGCGAGCATGGCGTACCGGGCGGCCTCCGCGTCGGTCGGGTCGCGGACGAGGATGTGCTCGAAGTCCTGGGCCGCGGTCTCGAACAGCCCGAGGTCGAGGCGGTACTGGCCGAGCCGGAACCGGAACGCGCCGATCTCCGGCTCGCGGGTCGACGCGCGGAAGAGGAAGTTGCGCGACTCGACGGTCTCTCCCGCGCGACCGAACTCCTGGGCGAGGTGCCAGGCGACGATCGGGTCGTTCGCCATCCGACCGGCGAGCTCGCCGATCTGCGCCATCGTGCGCGCCACCCGGTCCCCGCCCTGCCGCAGCTTCTGCGTGTCCGCGTACGTCTTCTGCTGATCGAGCTCGTCGCGGAGCGCCGCCTTCGTCTGGCGCATCCGGTCGGCGAGCTCGAGGGCGTGGGTGACCGGGGTGCGACCCTGGGAGTCGGAGAGGATCGACGCGGTCTCGAGCCACTCGGCGAAGAGGGCCGGGTCGCGCTTCGACGTCCGCATGGCGGCGAGCAGGTCGTTCGCCGCCCCCTCCGTGTCTCCGAGCGACCGCCGGATGCGGGCGCGTCGGACCAGGAGCTCGGAGTCGTCCGGCGAGAGCCCGACCAGCGTGTTGGCGATGTCGAGGCCGCGCTGGGGGCGGTTCGCCGCGAGGTACGCCTCGAGGAGCGCGAGGACGAAGCGGCGGGCGCGCCGCGGCTCGGCGATCGAGGGGTCGAGCGTCTTCTGGTACCGAAGCGCGTCGAACACCTGCTTCAGCCGGTCGATCGCGCCGGCCGGGTCGTCCTGCCAGCGCAGGGCCGCGACGCCGCGGTAGGCGAGGGTCCGGAGGTCCCGGTTCTCGTACCGCGCGATCTGCGCGTCCATCCGCGACAGCGTCTCCTCGCGCCGCGACGGCTCCGCCTCGGCGGCGAAGAACTCCGCCTCGAACAGGTCCGCGATCCGGGGGAGCCGCGCCTCGTCGACGCCGCCGGCGAGCGACACGACCTCGGACGCGGCCTTCGCCTGCGCCACGTACGCCCCGCTCTTCTCCAGCACGAGCGTCAGGACCTCGTAGGCCCGCCGGCGCGTGTTCGGGTCGAGGCTGCGCGCGACCAGGGTCTGGAGGTTCTCCTTCGCCGCGAGGAGGCGCCCGAGGTGGAGGTCGACCTCGGCGCGGTTCAGGAACGCGGCCGGGGCGGCGATCCCCGAGGCCCGGATGTCGCCGAGCAGGGCGTCCGCCTCGCGCAGGAGGGCCCAGGCGCGGTCGAGCGTCTCGCCGAGCTCCGCCTGCAGTTCGCTCCCCGGGAGGACCTCGACGAGCGCCCGGCGGGTCGGGCCGTCCGGGTCGGTCGAGGCGAAGTGCGCGGTGACGAGTCGCGGAGCCTCGACGCGGTCGGGGTGATAGCGGCCCAGCCGGTTCTCGAGCAGCCCGGCGAGGTTCTTGAAGTAGCGGAGGCGGCAGCTCGTCGCCTGGACCATCAGCGAAGGGTTCCGGTCGAGGCGTCCGTACGCCTCGTCCAGGAACTCGATCGCCAGGTCGTGGTGGCCGAGGTCCTGGAGCAGGCTCGCCTTGAACGTCACGAGCCGGATCGAGGTCGGATCCTTGGCGATCGCCGCCTCGATGTCCTCGAGGGCGTGCTTGGCCATGTGGAGCGACTTCGACGCGCGGGCGCGCACGAAGAGCGACTCGAGGTCCTCGGGGTCCGCCGCCAGCGCCCGGTCCGCGGCCTCGACGGCGCCGTCGTGGTCCCTCTCGGCGAGGCGCTGCTCGGCGAGCGCGCTCCAGTCGGTCGGTTCGCGGCCGGCGAGCAAGACGGCCACGACGGCCCCGACGGAGGCGACGCCGAAGAACATTCGGACGCCTCCGTACGACGGCTTCGACGGGCGGGACGATCGACTCACGGACAGGCTCTCGGCCGGGGTTCCATCCACCATTCTTCCCGAACCCTCCCGGTCGGCGCAAGCCGAGGGTCGGTCAGAGTTGCCGATCGAAGAACCGGCACATCTCGGAATAGACGGAATCGCGGTCCGGTCCCTCCTCCAGCGCGCCGAGGCCGAACTTCAGCCGGTCGTACACGGACCGGGCGTTCGCGCCCGCGTCCGCGCCGACGGCGAGGATCAGCGCGGGGGCCGACAGCATGGCGAGCGCCTCCGACGCGTCGAACTCCGACGCCTCGACGTCGACCGCGGTCTTCATCCCCGCCACGGCGAGCACGGTGTGCGGCATCAGGAGGAACGAGGGGAGCGGCGCCCAGCTCGCGTACGACCGGAGGACGAAGTCGGTCGCCTCGAGCGCCGGGTTCTCGGCGCAGACCGCGTCGATCCGGGGATCGTACGCGGCGGCGACCAGGGCGCTGGTCGCGGCGTCCCCGATGCCGAGGATGCCGATCTTGGAGGTCCCGCCCCACGCCTGCTGGATCAACGCGTCGACGACCAGCTTCAGCTCGGCCGCCTCGCCCCCGAAGAGCGGGCGCGTGTCCCCGTCCGACCGGCCGTGGGCGGCGCGGTCGAGGAGGAGGACGTCGTAGCCGGAGTCCCAGAGGCGGTACGCCGCCTCGAGTCCGTCGACCCGGTTTCGCCCGCCGCCGTGGAGGATGACGACGGTCGCGTGCGAGCCGGCGCCGAGCATCGTCCCGCGGAGCCGCACCCGCGGGCGGAGCTCGATCTCGACCTCCTTCATGAGGGCGAAGAAGTTCCGGTCCCACTCGGGCCGCATCGCGTCGACGAGGTCCTGGGTCTGGAACGGCTCCCGGAGGGGACGGGAGAAGAGGAACCCGCCGACCACGAACGAGGCGGGCAGCGATCCGAGGTAGATCACGGCGCAGGCGAACGCGGTCTTCTTGAGGAGGGGAGGGATCATGGCTCCCTGTACCGATCGTCCGGACCGCGCCGCGAGTTGAGGCGAATCGGCGGAATCCCGGGCGGGTTCCCGGCGGGATCGAGGGCCCCGCGGGCTCCGGTTCAAGACGAGGCGTCCGGGTGTCGAAAGCGAGTCGGAGGTGCGCTCGGGCTTTGGCGTTACACTGGTCGAGCGACGAAGAAGCGAACCCATCCGGCCGGACATGAGTCGATCTCCCCTCGACGTCACCATCCTCGTCCCCGTGTTCAACGAGGAGGACAACGTGCGCGA
>JBICIB010000217.1:0-7078 GCA_043101415.1 Planctomycetota bacterium JB042
ACCCGAACGACCCCGCCCGCCACGCCACCTCGCCGTCGTCCCGGCGGAGCGCCGTCAACGCCCCCGCCTCGCCCCCGATCGGCAGGATCACGAGGCCGCCGATCACGAGCGGGCTCGCGCAGTAGCCGCGCTTCACGTGCGTCGCCTCGAACTCGGCCCGCAGGTCGCGCGACCACCGGAGCGCCCCGGTCGTCCGCTCGAGCGCGTGCACCTTCACCGTCACCCCGACGGCGACGACCAGGTCGCCCGCCAGCGCCGGCGTGACGTGCGGGCCCGGGCCGTACTCGACGTTCATGTCCGGCTCGATCGGCGCGTCGTACCGGAACTCCCACGCCGTCTCCCCGGTCTCCGCGTCGAGCGCGACGACGACCTCCTCGTCGGCGTCCCCGTCCCGGCGCATCGAGAAGACGCGCGCCCCGTCGTGCGCGAGCCCCGCGTACCCCTCGCCGAACGCTCGCCGCCAGACGACCGGAGGCCCGCCGTCGGGCCACGCGTCCGCGAGCGGCGGCGCGTCGACCCGGAAGTCGCGCCCCGGCCCCCCGAACCCCGGCCACGGCGGGTCGGCCCCCTCGGCGGCCGACCCCGCGTCGGCGGGCGCGAGGAGGAGCAGGGCGGCGAGCGGGGCGCGACAGCGCATGGCGATCTCCCGACCGGAGCGGAGGCGGACCCTCGAAACGTGTCCGGCGGCCGGGCGGCGGGCGGAATCTCGGGGAAACGGCCGGAACCGTCACTTCCGATCGGTTTCTCCGTGACGGACCGAGGCGAGACCGGACCCGAGCCTTCGGCGCGCGTCGCTTGGAGCGCGACGCGAGAGTTCCACGGCACGAGAGCAGACGACACCGAAACGAGAGGAGTCGAGAGATGAGCTTCCGCACCGGGTCCGCCCTGATGGCGTGCCTCCTGTCCCCGTTCGTCCCGGCCGGAGACGCCTCCGCCGGCGTGCGGTACGTCGACGCGGACGCGACGGGCGCCGCGACCGGGGCCTCCTGGGCCGACGCGTACCCGACGATCGGACCGGCGGTCGGCGCGTCGTCGTCCGGCGACGAGGTCTGGGTGGCCGAGGGGCTGTACGTCGAGACGGTCCCCGTGAAGCCCGGTGTGAAGCTGTACGGCGGATTCCACGGGACGGAGACGGTCCTGGCCGAGCGGGCCGGCCTCTACGACACGACGATCCTGAGCGGGGACGTCCTCCAGAACGACCTCCCCGGGTTCGTCAACTACGGGGAGAACCTCCCCGTCCTGCTGAACTCGCTCCCGAACGTGAGCGCTTCGGCGGTCGTCGACGGCTTCACCGTCCGTCACGCGAACGGACACGCCTTCGACACGCCGGGAAACGTCAAGAGCTCCCCGACCGTCCGGAACTGCGCCTTCGTCGAGAACCTCTCCGCCCAGGAGGGGGCGGCGGCCGACGTCGGACCGTTCAGCCACCCGACGTTCGAGGACTGCTCGTTCGTGCGGAATCGGGCGTTCCGGGGCGGCGCCGCGCAGTCGTTCGGGACGAACTCCGGCGTCACGTTCCGCCGCTGCGCGTTCGTCGACAATCGCGCCGACTTCCACGGCGGTGCGCTCGACCTGATCAACCTCTCGAGCAGCCTCGTCGAGTGCTGCGTCTTCACGGGGAACGAGGCCGAGTCCGGCGACGGCGGGGCGATCTTCGCCGGGGGGATCGAGTTGGTGATCCGAGGCTCACGCTTCCACGGCAACCGGAGCGAGAACGACGGGGGCGCCGTCGCCACCGCCGCGTCGATGAAGCTGGTGGCGCTGTCGTCGGTCTTCTCGGGGAACCACTGCGGGGCGACGGGCGGCGCGCTCCTCAGCCACGGCGGCGGCAACTCGAGGTTCGTCAACCTCACGGTGGCGGGGAACTCGAGCGGCGGTTCGGCCGGCGGGATGGAGAACCGCGGCAACCCGACCGTCGCCAACTCCGTCTTCTGGGGGAACACGGCTCCGAGCGGCACGACCGAGCAGCAGAACTTCCGCAGCGTGTTCGGGACGCCGAGCGCGTTCGATGCCAACCTCGTCGAGGGCCTGGTGACGACGTACGGTGGGACGGGGAACGTGGCGGGCGTTCCGATGCTGGTCGATCTCGACGGGTTCGACGACGTCCTCGGGACCGCGGACGACGACCTGCGCCTCGCCGACCTCTCCCCGTGCATCGATGCGGGGGACACGGCGTCCGCCTTCCTCGCGGGGATCTCTCTCGACGCCGACAAGCAGGAGCGGTTCGAGGAGAACCCCGCCGTCCCGCCGAACGTCCCGCCGCCCGGGACTCCGCAGGTCGACATCGGCGCGTACGAGTGGCGCGACTGCAACGCGAACGCGATCTCGGACGCCGTCGAGGCGCACCTCGGGACGTCGATGGACGGGGACGGCAACGGGCTCCTCGACGAGTGCGAGACGATCTGCCAGAAGGACCTCGGGTACGCGGGCCCGGGCTCGACGACGATCGCGGTCTGCGGGCACCTGCTCAGCACCGGGAACGCGTCCACGTTCACCCTGACCGCCCCGGCGACCGCGACGGCGGCGACGATCCTCGCGTCGACCGTGTTCCAGCCGACGTTCGACCCCGGCCTCGGAGCGTTCCTGGTGCCGGCGCCGCCGTGGGTCGCGTTCACCTTCCCGACGAGCGGCGGAGCGTCGCTCCCCGTGCCCGGCGGGTTCGCGGCGAGCGTGTTCGTCCAGGCGGCGTCGCACGGGGGCGCGGGCGTCGAACTCTCGAACGCGCTTCGGATCGACTTCCTCCCCTGAGTCCACGGGGCGCTCCCGCTCGAACCGGGAGGCGCCCCGCGTCCGCCCCGGATCCGAGGGAAGGAACCGCCCCCCGGCTCCGTCTCCTCCCCCGGGACCCCCGCGGAGGAGCGATGACGAGGACGACGCGACGGAAGAGGATCGGACCGGTGGCGGCGATGGCGGCGGCGGTCGCCGCGGGCCTCGTCGCCTGCGCGGAGCCGCCGGTCGATCGCGCGTTCCCGGCCGGGCCGCTGGTCGGTCGGTCGACGGTCGCGCTGGCGCATCGGGCGGACGCGCTGGCGCTGCACGACGTCGACGGGGACGGCGTCCTCGACGCGGTCGTCGGCGGCGACGCGGTCGACGTGCTGCTCGGGGACGGGGAGGGCGGGTTCCGTCGCGCGCCGGGGGCGCCGCTCGAGGGGCCGGTGGCGGCGATCGACTTCGCCTTCGGCGACCTCGACGGCGACGGACGGACCGACCTCGTCGTCGCCGAGCACCACGAGCCGCGGTTCTTCGTCTGGCTCGGCGGCGAGGAGGGGCGGTTCCGGCCGGCGCCGACGTCGCCGGTGACCGTCGCCGCGGTGCCGCACCTCCACGCGATCGCGCTGGTCGACCTCGACGGGGACGGCGCGCTCGACGTGGTGACCGACTCGTGGCCCGAGAGCCGCCTGGTCCTCGTGCGGGGGCGCGGCGACGGGACGTTCGAGGCGCCGGGCACGACGGTCCCGGTCCCCGACGTGCCGATCGTGAACCTCCGCGCCGGCGACCTCGACGGCGACGGCGTCCCCGAGATCGTCACGCCGGCCCACGACCACCGCGCGGTGACCGTGCTCGCGGCCGACGGGGCGGGCGGCCTGCGGGAGACGCCGGGGTCGCCGTTCCCGTCGTTCGGCGGCTTCTCCCGCGTCGCGCTCGCGGACATGGACCGGGACGGCGACCTCGACGTCGTCGTCGTCCACCGCAGCGACGCCTCGACCGAGTACACGGTCGACGCCCTCTCGGTCCTCGCGAACGACGGCGCGGGCCGCCTCGCGCACGCCCCCGGCTCGCCGCACTTCGAGCTGAGCGGCCGCGCGGCCGAGGTCGCGGTCGGCGACGTCGACGGCGACGGGCGGCCGGACGCCGCGGTCCTGACCGAACGGACCCGCGTGGTCGCCCTCTTCCTCGGCGGTCCGGACGGCCTCCGCCTCGCGGGGACCCACCCGGCCGGCGGCCGTCCGCGGGACGTCGCGGTCGGCGACCTCGACGGCGACGGGCGGGCCGAGGTCCTCGTGACCGACGAGGCGCGCGGCGCGCTGACGGTCTTCGGGCTGCCGGCCGGAGGGTGAGCCGTCGCGGCGGCCCGTGCCGTATCCTCGGAGGGGAAGGAGGCCGCCATGCGCCGACTCGCCCTCGCCGTCCTCGCGTCCCTGCTCCTCGTCGACGCCGCCCTGCCGTGCACCGGGGTGTACGTCTTCAAGAACGGTCGCGCGCTCGCCGGCAACAACGAGGACTTCTGGAACCCCGACACGAAGATCCGATTCGTCCCCGCGGAGGAGGGGCGGCACGGGCGGGTCTACTTCGGGTTCGGCAACCTCTATCCGCAGGGCGGCATGAACACCGCCGGCCTCTTCTTCGACGGGTTCGCGACGAAGCGGCTGCCGATGACCGGCATGGACGGGCGGGCGGCGTTCGAAGGGAACCTCATCGACGAGGCGATGGCGACCTGCGGCTCGGTCGCCGAGGTGAAGGCGCTCTTCGCGCGGTACGACCTGACGTTCCTCGAGGCGGCGATGCTGATGTTCGGCGACCGGCACGGCGACTCGATCATCGTCGAGGGGGACGAGATCCTCGACAAGGACGGGCGGTTCCAGGTCGTCACGAACTTCTACCAGTCGCGGTCGCCGGAGAAGGAGTGGAGCTGCCCGCGCCACGCCGCCGCGACCCGGATGCTCGGGAAGTCGAAGCGGTTCACGGTCGAGCGGGTCCGCGACGTGATGAAGGAGGTGGCGGTCCGCGGGCGCGTCTCGACCCAGTACACGAACGTCTACGACCTGACGAACGGCGTGGTCCACCTCTACCACTTCCTCGACTACCGCCATGTCGTGACGCTCGACCTCGAGGAGGAGCTCGCGAAGGGGGAGCGCGTCGTCGACCTCCCGTCCCTCTTCCCGAAGAAGAAGTCGTTCGAGCGGTACCGCGCCGAGCGGCAGGCGGAGATCGACGCGCGGAAGGCCGGCCGCGTGGCGAAGGACGTCGACCGCAGCCGCTTCCCCGACCTCGTCGGCCGGTACGACGTCGCGTTCGGCAAGGCGCGCCGCACGCTCGAGGTGACGCTCGCCGACGGCGCGCTCCTCCTCGGCGTCGCCGGCGCCGGGGACGACCAGCGGGTCGAGCTCCTCCCGGAGGGGGAGGACCGCTTCTTCCACGTCGACTTCGACGGGACGACCGGCGTCCGGTTCGTCCGCGACGAGCAGGGCGCGGTCACCGGCTTCGACTACGTGAACGTCCTCGGCAACCGGTACGCGGGCGCGCGGGTCCGCGGCTGAACCGTCACCGGTCCTCGAGGACGAGCGGGACGACCACCGTCCGGACCCGGCCGTCCGCGTCGGGCTCGATCGGGACCAGCCCTCGCCACACGCGGCGCGCGTTCAGTCCGTCGCCGACGACGAGCAGAGTGCCCGACGCGATCCCCCGTTCGATCGGGATCGTCTGCGCCGGGCCGGGCCGCGGGGAGCGCTCCCACCCCACGCCGAGGTAGACCCTTCCGGCGTCGAGGATCCGCCAGCGGAACGACTCGAGCTGATCGGGGGCGCCCTCCAGGTGCAGGTCGATCCATCCGCCCGGTGCGAGCGGGACCGTCTCGACGAGGTTCTCGCCGGGGCGCACCTCGATGCGGGTCGGGGTCGGAAGGTGATACCCGGCGACGTCGCCGACCAGGAGCCGGTACCGCGCCGGGACGACGTCCAGGACGCGCGCGCGCCCCCCGGCGTCGATCCGAAGGTCCGGCGAGAGGACTCCGGGCCACGCCTCCGGGTTCGACGCCGGATCGTCCGGGTCGGCGAGCCGCAGCGTCCCGGGCCCGCGGACCGGTCGCCCGGTCGTGGCGTCGACGAAGACGAGGTCGATCGATCCGAGCTCGACGTGGACGGCGACCTCCGCCGTCGCCCCGTCGGCCACCTCGACCTCCGTCCATCGCGGGGGGCCGACGGCGTCGTCCAGGCTCGCCATCCACCGGCCGGGCCGGAGGCCGGCGAACGCCGCGCGCCCGCCGGCGTCGGTCGCCGCCCGCCGACGGTCGTACGGCGAGTGTCTCCCACCTGGCGCGAGGACGACGCGCCGGTCCGGGGCCGGCCCGCCGGCGGCGAGGACGCGCACGACGACGGTGCCGGCCGGGACGCGGACGAGCCGCGCCACGAGGTCGATCGTCTCGCCCGCCGGGACCTCGATGAACCCCTCGTCTCCCGCGCCCACGGGCTCGACCTCGTACCCCGCCCGCGGGGTCCCCAGGCGGAGGGTGCCCGGCAGTCGCCGGTCGAACTCGAACCGACCGTCCTCGTCGGTCAGCGCGACCGGCCCCGGTCGCCGCTCCGGTCCGGCGACCAGCGGCCAGCGAGGGACCGGCCGACCGTGCGCGTCGAGCAGGGTCCCGCGGACGCTCGACGGTCGACGGAGGGCGACCCGCAGCGGCGGGGGAGGCGCGGCTCCCTCGGCGACGGTCAGGAGCGAGGTCTCGTCGTCCCCGGCGTACTCCCGGTGTCGCGCGCGGAGCAGCCAGCGCCCGGGACCGAGGGCCCGGAGCACGGCCCGGCCCTCGGAGTCGGCCCTCGTGAGACCGGTCGAGAGGTCGCACCACGGCCCCTCGAACGAGTCGGCGAACACCTCCGCTCCCGGCACCGGGGCCCCGTCGTGCGCGTCGACGACCGCGACCTCCACGTCGATCCCGCGTCCGAAGATGAGCGTCGCCTCGACCGCCTCCTCCCCGAGTCGGAACGGGCCGGCGACCGCGAGGTCCCCGCCGGCCGTGCGTCCCCGGACGGCCGCGAACGTCGAGCCGGAGACGAACACCCGCGTCGGCTCGCCGACCGCCGCGGACGGGACGGCGGGACGCCACGGGATCGAGGGGCGGCGGGCGAGCGAGCTCGGCGAATCGAGTCCCGCGACCCAGAGATGGTCCGGCGCGACGGGTCGCCCCTCCCCGTCGCGGCAGAGGACGTCGACGGGGTCCGCCGCCGCCATCGTCACGCGGAGGTCGCTCGTCCCGGCGGGGACGTCCCGACGGAGGCGGAGGCAGTGCTCCGGATGGTCGAACGTCAGATCGATCGGCGCTCCCTCCGGGCCCGCCTCGATCTCGAAATCCCCGCGGGCG
>JBICIB010000218.1:0-3121 GCA_043101415.1 Planctomycetota bacterium JB042
GCCGCCCCGACGACCGGCCTCCCGCCGCCGGACGGAGCGGACGCCGCGGCCTCTCCGGACGCGGTCGAGGTCGGCCGGTCGATCGGGCCGTTCGTCCTCGAGGCGGTCCTCGGCGAGGGCGGCTTCGGCACGGTCTTCCGCGCGGTCCAGCGTGACCCGGTCGAGCGGGTCGTCGCCGTCAAGGTCCTGAAGCCGGGGATGGACTC
This sequence comes from Planctomycetota bacterium JB042, assembly GCA_043101415.1. Taxonomy (GTDB): domain Bacteria; phylum Planctomycetota; class B15-G4; order B15-G4; family JADJEK01; genus JAUIEL01. The sequence goes on from JBICIB010000218.1 coordinate 207, forward strand.
CGAGCCGGTGCTCCGCCGGTTCCACCTCGAGCGTCGGGCGCTGGCGCGGATGACCCACCCCGGCATCGCGCGGATCCTCGAGATCGGCTCGCTCGAGGCGAGACGGCCGTACTTCGTCATGGAGTACGTCGAGGGGCTCCCCCTCACCGACCACTGCGACGAGCACGCGCTCGACGTGCGGCGCCGCCTCGAGCTGTTCGAGCAGGTCTGTCTCGCGGTGCGCCACGCCCACCAGCGCGGGATCCTGCATCGCGACCTGAAGCCGACGAACATCCTCGTGACGGAGGCGGACGGGAAGCCGCTCTGCAAGGTGATCGACTTCGGGATCGCCAAGGCGGTGGTCTCGGACGAGGACGACCCGTCGCTCACGGTCGAGCACCAGCTCGTCGGCACGCCGCAGTACATGTCGCCCGAGCAGGCGAGCGGACGGAACCGCGACCTCGACACCCGGACCGACGTCTACTCGCTCGGCGTGGTCCTGTACGAGCTCCTGGTCGGGGTCACCCCGATCGACCTCGAGCGGCTGCGCGAGGCGGGGCCGGCCGGCGTGCACGCGCTCCTCGCCGACGAGGAGCCGCCGACGCCGTCGACCCGCGTGCGGACGCTCGGCGCGCGCGACGCCGTCCGTCGCGAGGACGTCGCGCGGCGCCGCGGCACCAGCCCGCACGCGTTGGCGCGGCGCCTCCGCGGCGACCTCGACGCGATCGTGATGAAGGCGCTCGACCGCGACCGCGAGCGGCGGTACTCCGGCGCGGACGCGTTCGCGGCGGACGTCCGGCGGTTCCTCGACCACCAGCCGGTCCTCGCCACGAGCCCCGGCGGCTGGGCCCGCGCCGCCAAGCTCGTCCGGCGGCACTGGCTCGCGTTCTCCGCCGCGGCGGCGGTGGTGATCGGCCTCGCGGTCGGCCTGGTCGGCGCGCGGGAGGGGGAGCGGCGCGCGCGGCACGCGGCGGCCCGGGCGACCGCGGTGAACGAGTTCATGCGCGACGTCCTCGGCCGCGCCGCGCCCGACCGGAGCGGCGGCGAGGTGACCCTGCTCGACGCGATCCGGACCGTCGCCGCGTCGATCCCCGACCGGTTCGCGGACCACCCCGAGCAGGAGATCCTCGCGCGACGCCTGGTCGGGGAGGTCCTGCTGAGCCAGACGATGCATCGGGAGGCGACCGAGGCGCTCCGGCGGGCGGTCGCCCTCGCGCGCGAGCGGTTCGGCGAGGACGACCGGGAGACGCTCGCGCTCGGCTTCCTCCTGTTCGACGGGCTGGCCCAGGGGGGGACGATCGAGGAGATCGAGGCGGTCGGCCGGCCGCTGGTGCAGCGGCTCCGGCGGGTGAACGGCGAGGACGACCCGACGACGATCGAGGCGCGGCGCATCCTCGCGTTCGCGCAGATCCGCCGCGGCGACTGGCCGGCGGCGGCGCGCGAGACGCGGGCCGTCGTCCGGGCGGCGCGGCGCGCGCTCGGGCCCCTGCATACGGCGACGCTGCGCGCCACGTCCGACCTCGCCCTCGCGCTGAAGGGGATCGGGACGCCGGAGTCGATGCGCGAGGCGATCGGTCTGCTCGAGCCGCTCGTCCGGCACCGTCTCGACGGCGAGCCGGAGGCGTCGGTCGCCTCGCTCGAGACGCTCCAGATGCTCGCGTACCTCCGGCTGGCGGTCGGCGAGCTCGAGGCGGCGGTCGAGGGGTTCGAGACGATCCTCGCCCGCTCGGAGGGGACGTTGGCCGAGCACCACCTCCTCCGCTCGGAGGCGCGGCTGTCGCTCGCGACGGCGCTGCATCGACTCGGCCGCGAGGAGGAGGCGGGCGCGCCGACCGTCGCCGCGATCGAGGGGCTGCGGGAGCTCTCCGGCGACCGGCACCCGTCGACCCTCGCCTGGATGACGCGGGCGCTCCCGATCCTCCTCGCCGGCGGCCGGACCGACGTGGGGGAGGAGTGCGCGCGGGTGTTGTTCGAGTTCTTCGAGCGGACCGGCCACGGCCGCGCCGACTACGCGGCGGAGTACGGGCTGTGGCACGCGCGTTTCCTCGTCCGCCAGGGGCGCGTCGACGAGGCGGCGGCGTCGGTGGACGAGCTCGGGCCCAGGATCGAGGCCGGACCGTCGCGGGCGGTCGAGGCGACGCTCCACCTCGTCCGCGGGGAGGTCGACCTCGCGCGGGGGGAGGCGGCGCGGGCGGAGGCGGCGCTCCGCGAGGCCCTCCGGCTCGCCCGCGAGAACGACGAGCCGACCCTCCTGCTCGACGAGGCGGACCTCCTCCGGTCGCTCCTCCGGGCCGTCGAGGCGGCCGGCGGGGACGACGCCGCGCTCTCCGAGCTCCGGGCCGAGCTCGCCCGGGCGCTCGAGGCGCGGCGCGGCGGGGCGCGCGCGGTCGAATAGGCCCTCCGGCGGGTCCGGATCGGCGATTCCGCGGGGGGAGACGGGGCCGCGCGACGCACTCTCGGACGGCGGCCGCGACGATCCGGCGATCCCGCGGCGCCGCCCCCTTGTCGACCGGGGCCGGGGCGACGTACGCTCCGGCGCCCGCCGACCGCCCCCGGACCCCCGAGGTCCTCACCGGAGCCATCCTGATGTCGACCCTCCGCCTCGCCGCCCTGGCCGCCTCCACCCTCGTCCTCGCGACCGGCGCGTTCGCGCTCTCGGCCGCCCGCCAGGGGATGCAGATGCCCATGCCGGGGAAGGAACACCGGGAGATCCTCCGGAGCGTCGGCGAGTGGGAGGGGACGCTGACCCACTACATGATGAACCCGTCCGGCGACTCGGTCCCGGCGACGGAGACCGTCGAGGCGATCGGCGGGTTCTGGACCCAGGCGACGTTCCGGTGCGAGTTCATGGGAGCGCCGTACCACGGGACCGGCTGCGTCGGATACGACCAGGAGAAGAAGAAGTTCGTCGGGACGTGGATCGACAACATGTCGAG
>JBICIB010000219.1:0-3259 GCA_043101415.1 Planctomycetota bacterium JB042
GTGAGGATCTCCTGGATCTGGGCGCGGGTGTCGTCGGAGACGGACGCCAGGAACTGCTCGCGCGCGGCGCCCGGCAGCGCCAGCAGCACCGAGGAGCAGACGTCGCTCCCTCCCTTCTCGAGGATCGGCACCACCTCGTGCGGCGTGCCGTGGAGCACGAGGCTCGAGGTGAAGCTCGGTTCCAGGTGGCGCATCACCTTGCCGAGCGTGACGGGCGGCATCGCTCCGAGGACCTCGAGCGCCCGGTGCGGATCCATCCCCTCGATGTGGTGAGCCGCCCTCACGGGATCGTCGGCCACGAGACGAGCGATCAAGCGGAGCAACTGGTGCGAATCGGTCATGTGTTCCGACCCCGACGCCTCGTGAACCGTGAGCCGCAGGGTGAACGGGGAGTCCCGCCGCCCGGCCGTGCTCCCCGAGATCGTACCGAGCCGGGGTCGCTCGCCAGGAGGGCGGGATCGGCGTTCGAGTCCGGCGAGTCGAGGGGTGGTCCGAACGGGAGGTCGGGCCCGCGCTCCGACGGCGTCGCGGTCGCCTCGGGTCGACGATCCACGTCCGGAACGGAAGACCGACGACCCCGGGACTCGGCGTCGGCTCGAAGACGGCGCGCCGTGGATGCGAGGTACGATCGCCTGCTCCCACCGCCCCCGTTCGAGGTCCGCGATGTCCGTCCCGCTCCTCCTCCTCCGATTCGTCGCCCTGGTCGGCTTGGTGTTCGAGCCGTCGCGGCCGGCACCCGAGGACGCGCCCCTCATCACCCCCACGTGGGCGGAGGACGTCGTTCGAGGATCGGTGTCGTTCCGGCTGGAGGACGGCGAGGAGGCGCCGTCGCTCGGGGCGATCCACGTCCGCGGGCCGGGCTCGCGCACCGTCGGACGGGGCTGGTTCCACGACGGCGGGTTCGTGCTCCGACTGCGGCGCGGGACCCCCTCCAGGATCATGGGCTTCGCGGGTGGCCCCTGGGTCGCGGTCCCCGGCGAGGTCACCGCCTCCGACCTCCGTACGTCGCCCGAGATCGTCCTGCACCGCCCCTCGGAGGCCGACCTCGCGCGCTGGGATGCGGAGCGGAACGCCGCGACCAAGAGGGTGCTCGACGCGTCGCGCGACCCACCGCCACCGGAGGCCGGACCGTTCGTCCCGCTCGCGGGCACGGTCCGGCTCGTCGGCGTCTGGAGACGCGCCCACCCCTCGATCGTCGTCCGACCGATCGACCCCGCGCGACGTCCCCCGCTCGGAGCCTGGACGATCGGTGGCGACGACCTTCGGGTCGAGGCGACGGAGGACGACGACGTCGTCCGGTGGCGCGCGGGTCGATTCCTGCCCGGCGTCTACGAGGTCGGCCTCGAGGGCGTCACGCTCCGGACGAAGGTCGAGCTGTCCGCGGATCGAGGAACGGAGGTGCATCTCGCGGCGCCGGCCGAGCACCCGGTCGTTCTGCACCTGCGATCGGGGGCCGACCGGGTCCCCGAGTCGATCGAATGGAACGTCGAGGGATGTGGAGACTTCCCCGAGTCCGGAGACGTCGCGGGATGGATCTGCGGGGCGGTCCACGGGACCGTCGCGGCTTCGAGCGACGGAGCGTTCCGCTTCCGCGCGCCCGAGGGAGCCCTCCGCATCCGCGTGACCGGGGATCCGCCGCTGGGGAGCGCGCGCATCGACGTTCGGCCCGGTCCGAACGAAGCGACCCTCACCCACCCGCTCGCGGTGCGGGTGGTCCTGCTGGAGTGGAACGGGACCCGGGAGAACTGGGCGCAGACGTGGGACTTCTCGCTCTGGCCGCTCGACGGAAGCGGGACGATCTTCGGAGGGACGGGCGCGACGTACGTGGTCTCGGAGCCGGGGCGGTATCTCGTCACGCGCGAGGACGCCGAGGACGACGACCTCGTCCCCGTGGAGCCGTTCGAGGTGACGCTCGAGCGCGGTCCGGTCCAGGAGATCTGGGTCGAGCGGAAGCGGGTCGACGGCGCGCCGATCGACGTCCGCCGGTCGGTAGACGCTTCGCACCGCGGACGACCCCCCTTCCGGGCGACATGAGGACGACCGAAGGCGACCACGACTGGGAGAAGGCGCGCGAGCTGTTCCTCGACCTCGTCGAGCTCGAGCCGGCGGCGCGGCGCGGGCGGCTGGAGGCGATCGGCGCCGACGACCCGTCGCTGCGGGCGCGGGTCGAGCGGCTGCTCGCGAACGACCGGGGGGGCGGGCCGGCGTCCGATCCGCCCTCCCGCCGGTTCGGACCGTACGAGACGGTCCGCCCGATCGCCGAGGGCGGCATGGGCGAGGTCCACCTCGCCCGGCGCGTCGACGGCGAGTTCGAGCTCCAGGTCGCGGTGAAGCTGCTGAAGCCGCACCTCGGCGGCGAGGAGCTCGTGGCCCGCTTCCACCGGGAGCGGCAGACGCTCGCGCAGCTCGACCACGCGTACATCACGCGCCTGCTCGACGGCGGCCGGACGCCGGACGGCACGCCGTACCTGGTGATGGAGTACGTCGACGGCCGGCCGCTCGACCGGTACTGCGAGGAGCGCGGCCTCGGCCTCGACGAGCGCCTGGAGCTGTTCCAGCGGGTCCTCTCCGCGGTGGTGCACGCGCACGAGCGCGGCGTGATCCACCGCGACCTGAAGCCGAACAACATCCTCGTCCGCGACGACGGCGCGCCGCGGCTCCTCGACTTCGGGATCTCGCGCCCGGCCGACCCGACGTCGACCCCCGGCGGTCCGCTCACCCGGACCGGACACCGCCTGTTCACGCCCGAGTACGCCGCCCCGGAGCAGGTGCGCGGCGCCGAGGTCGACCAGGCGACGGACGTCTTCGCGCTCGGCGTCCTCCTGTACCAGCTCCTGACCGGCGACAAGCCGTGGCGGGTCGGGGACGGCGGGCTGCACGAGCTGGAGATGGCGATCCTCGAGCAGGACCCGCTGCCGCCGAGTCGACTCGAGTCCGGCACCGCCCGGCGCGCGATCGCGGGGAACCTCGACACGATCACCCTGAAGTGCCTCGCCAAGGACCCGCGCGAGCGGTACGCCGGCGCGCTCGACCTCGCGGCCGACCTCGACCTGCACCGGCGCGGGCTGCCGATCCGGGCCCGGCGCCTCCATCCGCTCGTCCGCGTCGCCCGTCAGGCGCGGCGTCATCCGTTCGCGGTCGCCGCGGGGATCGCCCTGTTGGTCGCGGCGGCCGCGGCGGCGTACGGCGTCCGCCAGCACGGCGCGGCGGAGCGGCGCCGGGTCGAGCTGGTCGCTTCGATCGAGGCGCAGGTCGACCT
>JBICIB010000220.1:0-2526 GCA_043101415.1 Planctomycetota bacterium JB042
CGAGCTTCGGCCTCCCGATCGCAGCCTCTGACCCCGAAGATCGACGGACTCCCCCGACCTTCGGAGACCACGCGCGATTCCGAGCCCCGCATCCCCAGCCCCCGGCCCCCAGCCCCCTCCCTCCGCTACGTCCCGCGGCGCGTCACCAGGTAGACCGCGAAGCTCCCCAGCCAGTGGCCGCCCTCGTAGTGCTCCCCCGTCACGGCGTCGAGTCCGGCGCGGCGGTGGGCGGCGGCGGCGGCGAGGAGGGCGGCGCGGCGGGGGTCCTCCTCCGGCAGGCCGGCGACGATCCCCTCGAGCATCCAGGCGCGCGAGAGGTTCAGGCCGTCGAGGTGGGCGAGCTTCCCGTCCGCCTTGTCGGTGACGACGGCCGGGACGAGGAACGTCGGGTCGCCGTCGAGCGGGAGGCCGGGGAGGAACGCGCCGAGCCAGGCGGCGAACTCGGCCGGCGGCAGGAGGCGACGCATCAGGTCCGCCTCGGCGAGGGCGGGCGAGAGGAAGTCCTGGCCGCCCGGCTCGAACCGGAGAGGGGCGTCGCGGTCGCCGAGGTGCCAGGCGCGCGCCCGCTCCGCGACGAGGCGGCGGAGGGCGTCGTCCCCGCTCGCGCGCGCCCAGTCGTGGACGAGGCCGAGCGCGAACGCGGTCTGCGAGTGCTCTCCGGTCCGGATCGGGTGGGAGAGCTTCGGGAGCCAGGTCCGGAACCGGTCGGCGGCGAGCGCCTCGAGCGGGGCGAGCGCCGCGCTCCAGCGCCGCGCGTCGTCGTCGTCCCACTCGCGCAGCTCGGCCGCGAGCTGGAGGAGCCAGGCGAGCCCGTACGGGCGCTCGAACGTCCCGCGTCCCGGCGCCTCCAGGTACGCCACCTCCGCGCGCACCGCGTCGGCGGAGAGCGAGCGGTCGAGCGCCGCCCGCGCCTCCCCGGCGAACGGCGCGTTCGGGAACGTCCTCGCCAGTCTCGCCAGCAGCCAGTGTCCGTGGACCGCGGAGTGCCAGTCGTAGCAGCCGAAGAAGGCCGGCGTCAGCGCGCGCGGCGGGAGCGCGTCGGCGTCGTCGCGGAGGACGTGCGCGATCTTGTTCGGGTACTCCCGGTGGACGCAGTCGAGCGCCAGGCGCGCGAACCGCTCCGCCGCCGCGGCGTCGAGGTCGGGCGGAGCGAACGTCGCCGCGAGCGCCAGCGCGATCGTCGCGATCATCGGTCGTCCCTCCGTCGGTGACGGTACGGCTGCTCGAGGATCAGCACGCCGAGGGCGGTCGCGAAGACGCGGCCCCCGGTCTGCCGTTCGTACGTCCCGACCGGCGGCCAGGAACCTTCGTCGCAGCCGGTCTTCCGCTGGCTCCCGGTCAGCGCCGTCTTCGCGCTCCGGTAGTACGCCGCCCAGCTCCCGCCGTCGCGGTGGAACGACGCGATCGCGCCGTACCACCACTGGTACATCGAGAGCGAGCCGAGCTGCACCTTCATCTTGCCGCGCCCGGGCACGTTCACCTCCTGGAAGGCGATCTTCCAGACCGGGCGCTTCCCCGCCACCAGCCGGAGGTGCTTCCGGTGCCGGTCGCCGTCCCGCCCGACGTCGAGGAGCTCGCGGATCGCGGCCGCGAGGTGCGCGTTCGTCGCGGTCGGCGTGTATCCGTACTCGCGTCCGTCGACGAGGTACGCGAGGCGGCCGCCCTCGACCTCGAGCGAGTCGAGGAACGCGTCGACCTGGCCCGGGAGCTCCTGCGGCAGCGTGAACCCGACGTCCCGCGCCGCGGCGAGCGCCTGCACGCAGAGCGCGGTGTACGGGACGTCCGAGCCGGGCCGATACGGCGCGGCGTATCCCCAGCCGCCGTCCTCCTGCTGCCGCGACAGCACCTGCTCCGCGAACCCGTGCGCGAGGTCGAGCCACCGCCCCTTCCGCTCGAGCGCCTCCGCCTCCGCGAACGCCGTCGCCGCGAGCGGCGTCGCCCACGCGCCGCCCGCCGCGTCGCGCAGGTGTCGCAGCGCCCGCCCGACGACCTCGCCGTACGGGTCGTCCTCCGCGTCCGGGAGGTGGCCGTGACCGAGGAAGGCGAGCGTCGCCAGCGCGCTGATCGCCCCGTCGAACGGGCACGGGACCTCCTCGCCGTGCTGCCCCTTCCCGACGCCGTCGCAGGGATCGCCCCGCTCCGGATCGCACCGCCCTGCGAACCCGTCGGCGTCCCAGCCGCCGTGCTCTTCCTGGTGGCGCGCCAGCCAGTCGAGCCCCGCCTCGACCGCCCGCTCCGTCGCCCGCGATCCGCCCTCGCGCGCCAGCACCTTCCCCCGCTCCGGCTCGCGCCGGAAACCCAGCAGCGCCGGCTCGGGGAGCGGAGGGAGTTCGCCGTCACCCGCGGCGACGGCCAAGGCGCAGAGCAACGGGACGGTGAGCCCGAGTCGAGTGTAGAGGACCGCGTTCGGGAACGTCTGCGCGTTCGCCACGGCGGGGGACGAGACGGGGAGGTGTCTCCGACCCGCTCACGTCCTCGCGCGATGCGTCGGGAGTGGTCTCCGCGAAGGGAGATCGGAAGAGCACA
>JBICIB010000221.1:0-2528 GCA_043101415.1 Planctomycetota bacterium JB042
GCCGCACCGGCCGACGCCCCCCTTCGGTCGACGTCGTCGGCCGGGCCGACGTCGACGGCGCCGTCGCGATCCGCACGCTCACCGAGGCGGACGGGAGCTTCGCGCTCGACCACCTCGCCGTCGGCCACGCGACGCTCACGGCCGTGGCCGACGGCTTCGCGCCCGAGCACGCGGTCGTCCCCGTCGCGTCGTTCGGCGCCGAGGTCGACCTCCGCCTCGATCCTCCCGGCCGTCTCGTCGGCACGGTCACGTCCGGCGGGACGCCCCGCTCGGGCGCGGTGGTCCGGGACCTCGCCGGCGGACGCCGCGCCGTGACCGACGTCGACGGCACGTTCCGGCTCGACGGTCTCTCCCCGGGTCGCGTGCGCCTTGAGACGCGGGCCGCGCGGCACGTCCCGCGGAGCACCGAGGCCGAGGTCCGTCTGCGGGAGGACGCGACCACGGAGATCGAACTCGCACGGGGCGGCGATCTCCCGGTCGTCGTCCGCGGCGGCGACGGGGAGGCGCGGGCCGGCGCCCACGTCTCCGCGCACGCCGTCCTCCCGTCCGGACGGATCGCGGCCCTTCCGCGGGCGGTCGCGACGGCCGATGCGGCCGGGGTCGCCCGACTCGCGAACCTCCGCCCCGAGGAGCCGATCGTCCTGTTCGGACGCGCCGCGGGGCACGCTCCGAGCCGCTCGAACCCGATCGAGCCCGGGCCGGAGCTCGCGGAGGCGGGGGTCGCGCTCACCCTCGGCGCCGGCGGGCCGGTCGAGGGAGTCGTGCTCGCCGCCGACGGAGAGCCGGCCGGCGGGGCCCTGATCCTCGCGCTCCCGGCCGCGGTCGAGTCCGGCGCGCTCCCGTTCGGGCCCCGCTCCGCCCGGACCGCCGACGACGGGACCTTCCGACTGGCCCGCCTCCCCGCCGGGCGCGTCCGGCTGGTCGCCGTGCGCGGCGAGGAGCGGGCGCTCGGCGCCCCGATCGTGGTGCGCGACGGGGTGCGCACCGGCACGGTCGAGCTGACCCTCGTCCCCGTCCCGCCGCTCGCCGGCCGGGTCCTCGACGCGGAGGGCCGCCCGGCCCGGGGCGCGAGGGTGACGCTGCTCGAGGCGGCGACGGGCACGGACGGAGGGGACGAGGAGACGAGGCCCGCCGAGGACCGGCCGCCGGAGCGAGGTGTCGCCACGGCGTTCACCGACGCGGCCGGACGGTTCGTCCTGCAGCCCCTCCGGCGCGTGGAGCACGTCGTGGAGGCGGTCACCCCCGAGGGGACGCTGCGATCGACCGTCCCGCCGGAGACGCAGACGGTCGAGCTCCGCCCCTGAACGGGGACGGTCGGTCAGGACTTCCGGCGCCGCCTCCAGAGCCACCGACCGAGCGTCCAGACCACGAACAGCACGACGAGGCCGACGAGCACGTGCTCGAACCGCTTCAGGACCCCGAGCGCCCGGGAGATCTCCCCGCCGAACCGGAAGCCGAGCCAGACGGAGATCGGAGCCGACAGGAGCGCGCCGGCGAGGTCGAGCAGGAGGAACGTCCGGAAGCGCATCCCGAGCGTGCCGGCGGTGAAGTAGACGCAGGCCCGGATCCCCGCGAAGAATCGGGCGAAGAAGACCGCCTTCACGCCGTGGCGGTCGAACTGCTGCTGCACCTTGTTCATCCGGTCGGCGTGGAGCAGCCGGCGGAAGAGCGGTTTCTGGAGCAGCTGCGGCCCGTAACGGCGGCCCAGGATCATGAGGAGCGCGTCGCCGGCGAGGATGCCGACCACGGTCACCCCCATCATCGCGTAGAGGTTCGCGCGGCCCTCGTAGACCACGAGCCCGGATCCGACGAGCGTCAGCTCCTCCGGGATCGGGAGACCGAGCCCGCACAGGAGGAGGACCACGAACACGGCGAGGTAGCCGTGCGTGAGGAAGAGATCGGAGAGGAACCCGAAGAGGTCCAAGCGCTCGGCTCCGCCGGACGTGGCGGGCCAAGCCTATCAGCCTGCTCCCGAACTCAGGAACGTCGCCGAACGAGCTCGGTCGCCGGCCTTCGCATCGCGCGGCACCATCGGTGGAGGCGCGCGCGCGGCGCCGGACGAGACCTGGTCAGCCGTCGAGCCAGATCCACCCCGTCCCCGTCCAGTGCCACGTCCCGATCGGGTACGCGGGGCACGGCGGCGGGGCGTGCACGCGGACCGGGCGCGCGACGGTGGCGACCGGCGCCGGCGCGACCGCGACCGGGCGCGGAGCGTACGCGCCCGGACCGTCCCACAGGACGCCCCCGCGGGGGCGGTGGTCGATGGCGTGACCGGTCAGTCCGCCGAGCAGCCCGCCGACGCCGGCCCCGATCAGCGCGCCGCCCCCGGTGCTCTCGCCGATGGCGCTCGCCACGAGGGCGCCGGCGCCGGCGCCGACGGCGCCCCCGGTCAGCGCGCCGGTCTGCGTCGCCGTCCGGCAGGCCGGGAGGGTGAGCGCCGAGACGATCAGGGCGAGGGGGAGGAGGCGGTACGACATCGGTCGGACTCCGAACGCGGACACCGGGTTCCACCGGGATCGGTACGCGCG
>JBICIB010000222.1:0-2830 GCA_043101415.1 Planctomycetota bacterium JB042
CTCGCTCTACTGGATGGTCTCGGGAAAGACCGTCGGCGGCACCCAGCTCGTCCCGACGTCGAAGCGCTTGACGCGACTCGAGGCGCTGCGGCTGTTCACGGTCGGCAGCGCCTGGCTGTCGGGTGAGCACGAACAGAAGGGAACGCTGCGTCCGGGTCAGTTCGCCGACCTCGCCGTTCTCTCGGCCGATTACTTCAGGGTCCCGCACGAGGCGATCAAGAGGATCGAATCCGACCTGACGATCGTCGCGGGCGAAGTCGTCCACGCCACGGGCCGTTACGCCGCGCTGGCGCCGGCACCGAGACCCGTGGATCCTCCGTGGTCACCTGTGGCGCGCTTCGGCGGCGACCGGAGCGCGAAGTCGTCGGACGAGGCTTCGGTCGAGAACGGAGTCGCCAGGTAGGAGGAAGCGCCGCCGCCCTCCGCCGGATCGTGAACCACGAACGCGACCATCGCGACCGGCACCCGGCTCGGTTTCGTCGAGGACGGGGTCGACATGGACCGCGGCGCCCGTGGCCTCGCTTGGCGACCCGCGTGGCGACCGAGCTCCTCCGAGGGCGCCCTTCGGAACCCCGAGTGAGCGCGGAGTCGCGGTTGTAGAATGCGCGCCGCGCGCGCCGAGCCCGCCCTCGCGCGGTCGGTGACTCATGAGCGACGAACGCATGGACTCCCGCGTCGAAGTGATCCTCGCCTCCGGACTCCCGCCCGAGGCGGTGTGCGGCGACGACCTCGAACTGCTCTCCGCCGTCCGCTCGCGGCTCGCGGCGGTCCGGGCGGTCGAGGGGGATCTCGATGCGATCTTCCCGGACCCCCTCGCGTCGCGGATCGACGAGGGCCCCGGCGTGCGACCGAGCATTCCCGGCTACGACGTCCAGGCCGTCCTCGGCCGGGGGGGGATGGGCGTGGTGTTTCGCGCGCGACAGCACTCGCTGAGCCGGCCGGTCGCCCTCAAGATGATGCTCGCCGACGCCTACGCCAGCGGGTCCGAGGTTCAGCGCTTCCTTCGCGAGGCCGACGCGCTCTCGCAGATCCGCCACCCCAACATCGTCGCGGTCCACGACGCCGGCGAGTCCGCGGGTCGGCCCTTCTACTCGATGGAGCTGGTCGAGGGCGGAACGCTCGCCCAGAAGCTCGCAGGACAGCCGCAACCGATCCGGGCAAGCGTCGAGATGGTCGCCGTGCTCGCGAACGCGGTCCACGCCGCCCACGAGGCGGGGATCGTTCACCGGGACTTGAAGCCAGCGAACGTCCTTCTCACCCCCGACGGGACCCCCAAGGTCGCGGACTTCGGTCTGGCGAAACGGATCGCACCGGGCCAGTCGCTCACGGGAAGCGGCGTGTCTCTCGGGACCCCCGGCTACATGGCCCCGGAGCAGGTGCGCGGGTCCCCGGATGTCGTCGGAACCGCCGTGGACGTCTACGCGCTCGGCGCGATCCTCTACGAGATGCTGACGGGAAGACCTCCGTTCCGTTCCGAGTCTCCCGCGGCGACCCACATGCAGGTCCTCGAACAGGACCCGGTGCCGCCGTCGCAGCTGAACTCGAGAGTGCCGCGCGATGTCGAGACCATCTGTCTCACGTGCCTGCGCAAGGAGCCCGAGCGTCGCTACGGCAGCGCGGCGCTGCTCGCGGCCGACCTCGGCCGCTACCAGCGAGGCGAGACCATCGCGGCGCGACCTGCCGGGCGGGTGGAGAAGCTGAGGAAGTGGGTCGCGCGGAACCCCGCCGGCGCCGCGTTCGTCGTCACGGCCGCCGTGCTGCTCGTTCTCGCCGTCGCGGCCGGGTTGCGGGAGGTGTCGCTGGCGGCCCGCGAGCGGGCCGAGGCCGAGAAGTGGGCGGAGCGGCTGGAGTTCGCACACAAGATGCAGCGGGAGGGCCGCTTCCCCGAGGCGCGAGCGATTCTCTGGCGGTTCCCGGATGGTGGTTCCGCCGACTTGCGGCGACGCATCGGTCGAGCGCAGGCCGAGCTCGAACTCCTCGAGCGTCTGGACGCGATCCGTCACGCCGGCGGGCCATGGATGGGCCTCGATCAGCAGGCGGCTCGCGCCTACGAGCAAGCCTTCGCCGAGGCCGGCATGGACCTGTTCGACGAGCCTCCTGCCGCGATCGCCGAGAAGATCGCCGCGAGCGATTCGCGTCACGGCCTGGTGGCGGCGCTCGACGACTGGGCTCTCAGTCTGGAAGGGGAGGATCTCTCACGGGTGTACGAGGTCGCCCGGCTGGCGGACCCCGAACCCTGGCGAGACCGGGTTCGTGTCGCAGTGGCCCAGCAGGACGCGGAGGCCATCGATGCGCTGGCTGCGGAAGCGAGCATGGACGGGCAACCGGTGCCCGTCCTCCTGTCCGTCGGACTGTCGCTCCTGCGGGCCGGTAGAGACGGAACGGGCTTCGTCAAGAGGGTGCACTTCGCCCATCCCGACGACTTCTGGGTCAATATCGCGCTCTCGTACATGCTTCGCTTCGATGACGAGGCGGTCGGGTACAGCCGGGCCGCATTGGCCGTGCGGCCTCGGGCGGTCTTGGCCATGAGCAGTCTGGCGAGCGCCTTGGCCCAGCAGGGTCGCAGCGAGGAGGCCCACCGGTATTGGCGTCGAGCCCTGGAGATCGAGCCGGACTCCACGCTCGTCCGGATCAACTGGGCGGTCGACGCTCTGAACGGAGGGCGGGTCGACGAGGCCGCGGCGCTGGCCAAGGAGGTGATCGATCTCGACCCCTCGTACTTCCAGGGATACTCCGTCCTGGGACATGCCCTCCTGCGCCAGCAGAGGTTCGAGGAGGCGGTCGTCGCCCTCGGGGAGGCGGTCGCGCGGATGCCGCCGGAGGATCCGTT
>JBICIB010000223.1:0-5506 GCA_043101415.1 Planctomycetota bacterium JB042
GCCACCAATATGGAAAGCCCGTACCCGATACGTCGATTCGAATAGCGCCGCGCATCGTCGTTGATGCGGATGAGCGATAGCCCAATGTCCTCCCGTCAAGCGCATCCAATAAGGCCGGCACGATCTTGAACGACACCTCGGCTGGGTGACTGTACCAAGTGTACCATAGGATGACCTGGTCCATGTTTCCAAAACAATAGGGCAGATCAGGGCTGAGAAGCGCTGGAAACAACGCCCACGCCCTGCGTCCCCGCCTCGGCGCGGGCCGCGGGGGCCTGCAACCGGCGCTGTCGGCGGGGCGCCGCGCTTGCCCGGCCCGCGGCGGCTGCGATAAAATGAATCCGGTCAATCTGTTACGAAATCGGCCGTGCCTCGTGAGACGCGGCGGCCGGCGGCTATACGGGATGCGCATGCTCAGTTTCGAAGAAATGCGGGCGATCTACGAACGCACGGAAATCGTGCGCCGGCCCACGTACGGCATCATCAGCGGCTACCACGAGTTGCCCTACGTCTGCCTTGGCGTTACGGGCGAATGGGAAGACGAAACCCTCGTGGTCCGCGGGAAAGTCCAGGTGTCGCCGCGCTTCATCATCCGCCCGGAGCATTTGGGACCGGACTACGCCGAAATCTTTGGCGAAGAGAACGTGGACGCCCAGCTCACGGGCCGCGTCTTCGGGTTCCTGGGCTTCCGCGGGCGGCCGGTGGAATGCACGTCCGACGAACTCGACGTAAAGCGGCTGAAAGAGCCGTTGGACGACATGCTCAACAAGGTGGTCGACGACCTCGAGCGCAACGAAAACATCAGCACGGGCGTCATCGTCACGCCGAGCAGCCGTTTTTACCCGGTGTCGGTGGAACGGTTCATCGCCACCGTATTGGAAGACGAATTTTCCGTCTAGAAAGGGATACGCCACCATGAAAAGCGCATACGAACTGGCCATGGAACGGCTGGAACAGGAAAAGGGTCCGTCGAAGAAACTGACGGAAGACCAGAAGGCGGCCATCGCCGATCTCGACAAGAAGTACGACGCCCGCATCGCGGAGACGCGCCTGGGCTACGAGTCCAAGATCGCCGTGGCCGACTACAACGAGCAAGTCTCCCTCAAGCAGGAATTGGCGGAGAAAATCCAGGATCTCGAAAGCCAGCGCGAAAAAGAAAAAGAAGCGGTCTGGAATTCGGCCTGACGGCCGCCGCGTAAACCCGTGGCACCCCCGCGAGATGGGCTGACGTGATCGACCGCCGCACCATTCGGCGCTGGCTCCCTTTTGCCGCTGCCGTCGTCCTTTTCTTCGCCCTCTACGGGTGGGACACGCAACTCAAAAAGCCCACCGGCCCCGGCTTCGTGCCCAGCGACGCCGATTGGACCGTCGCCGCTGCCAACGTGGGCGCATTCTGGGCCGGCTTGGCCAACACCCCCGCCTACCACCGGATCGAAGACGCCGGGCTCCGCCCCGTGCGCGCCTTCGAACGCTACGTCTACCGCCGGACGGCCGTGCGGCCCAACGCGACCCGCTGGAACGTGTGGCTCGGCCGCCAGGGCCTCGCCGGCGGCCGGAACGGCCAGTGGGGCCTGTGCACCCGGCCCGGCGTGCTGCTCCGCGCGGCCTCGTGGATTCATGGCATGGCCGGTGGCGGCGACGGCGTGCGCCGGTACGGCGATCTCCACTACGCTTGGCGCGACGGGTATTTCATCGTGTCCCCCGACGCAGGCTATGTGCAAGCCTGCCTCGACGCCGAACCCACGGAGACCGATGCGGCCCTCGGATCCGACATCGAAGCCGTCGTCCGCTGGGGCGGCAACGCCTACCTCCGCATCGAAGCGGCGCCGGGACTGCCGGTCACGGGGCAACTCGATCTTGATGTCACGCCCCGCGAGTATCCCCTCCGCCTCGCCGATGCTTGGCCCAACGACGCGATCCTTACGGCCGGGGCGACCCATTGGCGCGACCTCGCGGCCGTGTACGAACGCGCCGCGGAACCCATGCGCGCCTTCGCGCCCTTTCAACCGGCTGCGGCGACGGACTCCGGCCGCGGGCCGACGGAAACCGGACGCGCGGGCGCGGCGAGGCGGCCGAGCGACCGCGCGGCGGGCTCGGCGGTCGCGGTCTCGACCGGTCGCGGGAGGGGCGGACGCTGCAGCGCCGCTTCGACCGCGGCGGCGACGGCCGGATCGGACCGATCGAGCGCCGGTTCCTGCTGCGGCGGGCGGAGGCGTGGAGCCGGGCGCGGGGCGACGATCGTCCCGCCCGGCCGCGCCCCCGACGCGACGTCTGAACGCCGGCCCCGTCGGGACGCCCCGACCGCGGGGGCGCCCGCCGGCCGCGGCGATCAGTGGTCGCGGTCGGTGACCGGCGCCGCCTCCTGCGCGAGCTGCTCGGCGGAGGCTCGGTTCCGCTCGAGCTCGGCGACCTTCTCCTCCCAATAGGTCGGCCGACCGAGGAGGCGCCGCGAGAGGTCGAGCCCGGTGCAGATCGTGAGCGCCATGTTGTTGTAGTAGTACTGCCCCGTCCGGCCGACCGAGGCGAGGTTCGGGACCGTCTTCAGCCGGTCCCAGAGCTTGCCGAGGCGCTCGAGGTAGTCGATCGGGTAGACGGGGTACGAGTCGCGGGCGACGCGGATCTTCACGCCGAGCACGTCGTCGTGCGTCAGGTGCTTCAGCTTCACGAGGCCGTCGACGACCTTCTTCTCCAGCTCTCCGCGGTCGCCGATGTCGAGCCCCTGCTGCGGCGAGAACTCCGCGCAGACCGAGTCCTGGCCCGGCGGGGCGAGCTTCGGGTTCGCGCGGGTCGGGAAGTAGAGCCGGTTGAAGACGAGGTCCGGCTCGGCGTAGTAGGTGTAGAAGAAGTCGGCGTTCTTCAGCGGCACCTTCGACGTCACGTAGACGAGCGCGATCGACATGTAGTCGACCTCGGCCCGGGGGAACGACAGCGCGTCGGCGAGCTCGTGGATGCTGCCGGTCCAGACCACGTGCTCGGGGGCGTCGATCGCGCCGCCGTTCCAGGCGATCCGGGTGATCCGGCCGTCCTCCCCGCGGGTCAGCTCGGTCGCGCCGGAGTTGGTGACGAGCTCGCCCCCCTTCTCCACGAACCGCTCCTTGATCCCCTCCGCGATCATCCCGATCCCGCCCTCGGGGTAGAGGACCTGCGGGAGGTTCTTCGACCGCATGTTCAGGAACGTGCGGTAGATCATGTCCCCCGCCTTCAGCAGGCGCTTCTTCAGCGGGGGCGGCCCGGTCGGGGCCTGGCGCGTGTGGCCGCCGAGCTTCTTGAAGTACCGGTCCTGCCCGACGTCGAGCTCGTTGTCGACCGTCCGGCGCGCGAGGATCCACCAGTCGCGGTGGAGGTCCGGGCCGGTGACGACGGGGAGCTTCTTGCGGATGTACGGCCCGAAGAAGGTCTCGTACATCGCGTCGCCGTAAAGGAAGGTCGTGAACCCCTTGAAGTCGAGCTCGCTCGGGTGCTGGTTCCGCACCATCTTCTTGAAGTAGTGCCAGACCGCGCGCGGCGGCAGCTTGAAGATCGAGCTGAAGCTCGGCGGCCAGGCGATCTCGCGCCCCCTGAAGTGGGCGCTGATGCGGAAGTCGAGCTCGTCGAACGGCCCCTTGACGCTCTCGCGCGCGTAGTCGCTGACGTCCTCGCGGACGTTCAGGAAGAAGTAGTGGGGACCGACGTCGAAGATGAACCCGTCGTCGTCGAACGAGCGCGCCAGCCCCCCCACGCGGTCGCGACGCTCGAGGACGGTGACCCGGTGGCCGGCGTCGACCAGGCGTTCGGCGGTGGTGAGACCGCAGAGTCCGGCCCCGACGACGACGTACTGCTTCCGCTCGGTCACGATCCCGTCAATCCTCGACCGCCGACCGTTCGGCGCGCTTTCGCATGGTGGCGTCGCGGATCCGCTTCCGGATCCGGATGGAGTCCGGCGTGACCTCCACGAGTTCGTCGTCGTCGATGTACTCGAGGGCCTCCTCGAGCTGGAACGCCCGCGGCGGGGCGATCCGGACGTTCCGCTCGGCGGACGCCGCGCGGACGTTCGTGAGCTTTTTCTCGCGTCCGACGTTCACGACGACGTCGCCCGGCTTGCAGTGCTCGCCGACGACCATCCCCTCGTAGACGTCGTCGCCCGGTCCGACGAAGAAGATGCCCCGATCCTGCAGGGACTCGAGCGCGTAGAACGTCGCCTTGGCGTTGTCCATCGAGCAGAGCGCGCCGTTCAGCCGGTGCGGGACCGAGCCCTTGAAGTACTCGTACTCGTAGAAGCTGTGGTGGATGATCGCCTCGCCCGCGGTGAGCGTCAGGAGCTGCGTCCGGAGGCCGATCAGCCCGCGCGACGGGACGTGGAACTCGAGGTGCGTGACGTTCCCCTTCGCCTCCATCGTCGTCATCTCCCCCTTGCGGGGGCCGAGCAGCTCGATCACCTTCCCGGCGTGCTCGTTCGGGCAGTCGACCACGAGCAGCTCGATCGGCTCGGTCTTCTTGCCGTTCAGCTCGCGGTAGATCGGCCGCGGCTTGCCGACCGAGAACTCGAACCCCTCGCGGCGCATCTCCTCGATCAGGATGCCGAGGTGGAGCGTCCCTCGGCCGGAGACCTTGAAGACGTCCGAGTCGCCGGTCTCCTCGACGCGCAGGGCGACGTTCGAGCGGAGCTCGCGGAGCAGCCGCTCGCGCAGGTGGCGGGAGGTGAGGTACTTCCCCGATCGGCCGGCGAACGGCGAGTCGTTCACCTGGAACGTCATCGAGATGGTCGGCTCGTCGACGGTGATGATCGGGAGCGGCCGCGGGTCGTCGATGTCGGCCACGGTGTCGCCGATGTCGATGTCCGGGATCCCCTGCAGGGCGCAGAGGTCGCCGGCCCGGACCTCCTCGACCTCCTTCCGCTCGAGCCCCTCGAAGACGAAGAGCGAACCGATGGTCGCGTCGTGTCGGACGCCGTCCCGCCGGAGCAGCGCGACCCGCTGGCGCGTCCGGAGGACGCCGGCGTACACCCGACCGATCGCGATGCGTCCGACGTACTCGCTGTGGTCGAGCGTGGTGACCTGGAACTGCATCGGCTCGTCGATCGGCGAGCTCGGCGGCGGCACCGAGTCGCGGATCATCTCGAGGACCGGGAGGAGGTTCTCCTTCGGGTCGTTCAGGTCGCGGACCGCCCAGCCGTCGCGCGACGACGCGTAGACGACCGGGAAGTCGAGCGCCGCGTCGTCCGCGCCGAGGTCGACGAACAGGTCGAAGATCTCGTCGAGCACCTCGTGCGGCCGCGCCTCGGGACGGTCGACCTTGTTGACGACGACGATCGGCCGGAGGCGCTGCTCGAACGCCTTCTTCAGCACGAACCGCGTCTGCGGCATCGGCCCCTCGAAGGCGTCGACCAGGAGGAGGGCCGAGTCCGCCATCTTCAGCACGCGCTCGACCTCGCCGCCGAAGTCGGCGTGGCCGGGCGTGTCGATGACGTTGATCTTCAGCCCCTCCCAGCGGATCGACGTGTTCTTCGACAGGATCGTGATCCCCCGCT
>JBICIB010000224.1:0-5275 GCA_043101415.1 Planctomycetota bacterium JB042
GTCGGGAACGACGCGGCCGGCCTCCCCGCGGACGCCGGCGCCCGCGCGTTCGAGACGTTCTGGCGGGCCGACGCCGCGCGCGAGGCGGGCGCCCACGTCGGCCTCGGTCTGCCGCTCTGCCGCCGCATCGCCGAGCGGCTCGGCGGCGCGATCGACGCCACGAGCGCCGACGGGCGTTTCGTCGTCACCCTCCGCCTCCCAGCGGCGTGAATTCTGGCGTCGGAGCACGGACCGGACTCCGGCACGCCGCCTCCCCCGCCCGGCGGCGTGACTCAGGTTCCGTCGGCGAACGACGCCTCGAGCTCCATGGCGACGAGCTCGCGGGACGGAGCGGCGCTCAGCTCGACGACGACCAGGACCTCCTCCTGAGGTCCGAGATCGAGTCCGGAGACGGAGAACGTGGTCCCGTTCTCCACCGTCACCACCGCCCCCGTGCGCAGCGGAGTCCCCGGCGTGTTCTCTCGAATCGCCACCGCCGCCACGCCGCATCCGGTGGGGAGTGTCATCACTCCGCCGAGCGAGTCGAGCGCCCGCTCGTCGTCGACGTTCACGAGGCGACCGACGACCTGCGCGTGTTCGGTCGCAGGGTTCCCGAGCCGAAGGAGATCGGCGACGGTCGACATCCGGAACGGACCGAAGAGGTTCGACTCCTGGCTCGCGACCGTGGCGGAAGGCGTCGCGACGACCTGCGTCATCCCATACGAACCGGCGTCGCATCCGGTGAGCAGACAGGAGATGGAGGTCCCACCCGTGTAGGCCGGTCCGAAGTCGCCCGGGCTCACGCCCGGACCGAAGTGCGCCGACGCTCCCCCCGCCGAGCTCGTGTCCGGGTGGTCGATGGATCCGGTGTGAGAACCATTGGTCAGGTCCGCCGACCCGAATCCGGGGTCTTGCGGCGTTCCTCCTCCCCCACCTCCGGTCGGTGAGCCCTTCCTGATCAGCTCGACCGTGAGGTCGTTCCAGGCCACGCCCAGGCTGTTCTTGACGAGGACCTGAATCTTGCCGCCGTTCGCCGCGATCGCGCTCGCCGAAACGTCGGCGGAAGCGCTCCCGGTCTTGACGTCGAGCACGACGAGCACGGCCGTGTCCGCTTCGGAGACGGTCGTCAGCATCGCGAGACTCGCGATGCACGTGAGGAGTCGATTCGGTCTCATGTCCCATTCTCCCTTGGTCCGCAGACTCGCCCTTCGCGAGTCCTCTCTTCCGGAGGCTACCCCCCCCCGAGATCCTCCGTCAAGACGGGCCGCCGGCGACCGTCGGACGAGCCGCGCACCAACGCGTCCCGTTACCAGCCCGTTGAAGAAGTCATGCGGGGCTGCGGCGGCCCCCTCTCGCTGCTTTCTGCGAAAGCAGCTGCCGGGTAGGACCTCGCGGCCGATCTCTGCGTTGCGCATTCGTCGATGAATCGGCGATTCGCCTCCGGATGCGCGCCTTGATCTCGGCCGCGAGGAACTCGCCTCGCACCCACAGCACTTCTTCAACGGGCTGTTACCCCGAGAGAGGCCGCCGGGTAGCGCGCCCGGAGGCCACGTCATGCCCCTTCCCGTGTCGATCGTCGCCGCCCTCCTGCCCCTCTCGCTCCCGGCCTCGCCCGAAGCCGGCCCCCGCGAGCCGCCGCTCCCTCCCGCGACGACGTTCGAATGGCCGTGCGACGACTACCGGCGCGGACTGCGGGGCGCGGGGAACTTCGGGGTGAAGGTCGGCGAGCGGTCGGGCGCGCCGTTCGCCGGAACGTGGCACCTCGCGGAGGACGTCTGGCTCCCCGGCGGGACCGAGGTGCGGGCGGCGGCGAACGGCCGCGTCCGGTACGCCGACTTCAGCCCGACCTGGACCGACGACGCCGGGCGGAAGCACTGGAACCTCGGCCACGTCGTGGTGATCGAGCACGCCCTCTCGCCGCCGGACGGCGACCGGACGCACGTCTGCTCGGTCTACGTCCACCTCGCCGCCGGCCTCCGCGTGTCCGCCGGCGACGTCGTCCGACGCGGCGCGCCGATCGGCGCCGTCGGGGCGGACCGGAGCGAGGAGAACGGCGAGTACCCGGCCCACCTCCACTTCGGGCTTCACGCCGGCCCCTACTTCCAGGTGGCGCCGTCGTGGCGGCGCGAGCTCGAGCGGGACGCGCTCGAGGTCGGCCTCCCCGCCTCCGATCGCGGACCGACGATGCGGCTCGTCCGCTCACCCGTGGCGGAGGTGACGCTCCGCGACCGGACGACGGCCGAGGTCCGCCTGGAGGACGGGACGGTGTCGGTGATGTCGACGCTCGTCGGGAGCACCTCCCCCGGCCACCGCCCGGCCGACATCGTCCACTGGTGCCGGGGGTACGGGGACCGCGAGACCGTCGACGAGTGGCTCCGCCCGTCGGAGTGGATCGAGCGCCGCCGGCGCGCGTTCGACGACCGAGTCCGGACTACGACACCCGCACCACCTCCCGCGCCGTCGGCGCCGGGCGCGGGTCGGGGGTCAGGATCCCGGCGAAGTTGAGCGGATCGGCGGCCGAGACCTCGACGCTCGGGAACGAGTCGCGGCGGCGGATCGCCCGCAGCAGGTCGACCGCCTCCGGGACCGCGTACTGCTCGCCGTCGAAGCCGGCGACGAACCGTCCGCCGCGGACGTCGCCGCGCAGCTCCCACCGGCGGTAGACGCGCACGAGGTCGCGCCACGGCACCGGCAGCCGCTCGCGCTTCGCGGTGCGGCGCAGGACGACGCCGGTCCGGTCGAGCAGGCGGCGGGCGACGAACTCGGGGTCGGCCACGACGTCGACCGCCTCGCGGAAGATGGAGAAGCGGCCGTGCGTCGCCATGCCGCGGCGGCGGCGCGACGGCGGCACGAGCAGGCTGCGGACCGCGGCGAACGAGTCGGCGGTCAGGAAGCCGTGGCCGATCAGCTCGGCGACGGCCCGCTCGAACAGCGCGGGGAGGAGGTCGAGCCGCTTCGCCAGCTCGTCGGGGAAGACCGCGCCGCGCTCCCGCAGGAGGGCGAGGGCGGCCCGGGCGTCCCCGGAGAGCGCCGCCTCGTCGGGCGGCGGGGCGAGCGCGCGCCACGCGTCGAGGTCCTCGCGCGGCACGAGCGCGAGCGGCGTCGTCTTGATCGGCGACCGCCCCGCTCCGAACAACCTCCCCCACGAGAAGGCGCCCGACAGCGTCACCTCGTCGAGCCACTCCCGCCGGTAGCCGGTGACGCGCGCCGGGAGGATGTCCCGCTCCCACGCCCGCGCCGGCGCCTCGAATCCCGCGAGCTTCGTGAGCACGGTCGCGACGCCGGCCGGCCCCTCGAGCCGGAACGTCGGCGCCGCGTGCTGCCACGCGCTCAGGAACCGGAGGAACTCCGCCGCCGTCGCCGGCTCGATCTGCCGGCGCAGCCCGTCGATCGTGTGGCGCTGGATCCGCTTCAGGAGGCGCCGATCGCAGAAGACGTCCCGGCCGTCGTGCCGGACCCGCATCACCGCCCCGTCCGCCTCGAGCGCCCCCATCGCGACCGGGTCGACCGCGTCCGCCGGGACCGGGCCGAGCGCCTCCATCCGCCCGCGCAGGACCGCCACCGGGTCGCGCGACGCCTCGACCGCGAACCACCGCTCGCCGTCCCGCTCGACCCGCCGCGCCGCTTCCAGCTCGAGCAGCCACTCCCGCCAGGTCGGCGCCTCGGCGAGCGTCACGTACCCCATCCAGCCGAGCGCCTCGTGGACCTCTTCCGCGTCGCGCGGGTCGGGCCACGCCTCCTCCTTCACCCGCCGGACCGCGTCCGGGTCGAGCGCGCCGACGGTGTCCGCCGCCCGGTCGTCGAGCGCCCGTCGGGTCTGGACCGCCCGGGCGCGGCGCTCCTCGAGCGGGGCGTCGTCGAGGAACGCGTACGGCCCGGCGGAGAGGATGCCGTGGGCGAGCGAGGACGGCCGCGGGGTGTCGACGACGACCCCCTCGATCGAGCCGTCGCGCAGCCCCTCGAGGACCCGGATCATCCCGTCGACGTCCATCGCCTCGGTCAGGCAGTCCTCGACCGTCTGCCGCACCAGCGGGTGGTCCATCGGGACGTCGATGTCCGGCGACTCGAGCGTCTCCGGACAGGCGACCGCCTGCGGGAACGCCTCGGTCAGCGCGTCCTGGGCGCGCATCTTCTGCAGGAGGATCGGGACCGGCTTCCCCCCCTTCATCCGGTCGACGAGGAGCGCGCGGGTCGCGTTCCACCGCCAGCGCGCCTCGAACATCGGCGTGACCAGCATCGCCTGGACCAGCACCTCGCGCGCGGTCCGCGGATGGAGCCACTCGAAGATCTGGTCGACCGGGACGCCCGGCTTCTCGCCGAGGGAGAAGAGGATCGCCTCTTCGTTCGCCGCCGCCTGCAGCTCGTACCCGAACCCACGGCAGATCCGCTTCCGGAGGGCGAGGCCGAGGGCGCGGTTCGTCCGGCTGCCGAACGGTGCGTGGAGGACGATCTGCGTCCCGCCCGCCTCGTCGAAGAACCGCTCGCAGACGATCCGCGTCCGGGTCGGGAGCCGGCCGAGGACCCGGCGCGCGTCGTCGAGGAACTCCGCGAGCTGGCGCGCCGCCCCCTCCGGGAGACCGGTCCGCTCGACGACCGCCTCCGGCGACGTCGCCCACTCGCGGAGGTCGCCGATCGCGCCCGACAGCTCCTCGGTCCGCCCGGGCCCCTCGCCGAGCCAGAACGGCAGGGTCGGCGGCTGCCCCTTCGCGTCGGCGACGCGCACGACCCCGGTCTCGACCCGGAGGATGCGCCACGACGTCGTGCCGAGCTGGACGATGTCGCCGGCGTTCGCCTCGACCGCGAAGTCCTCGTTCAACGTGCCGAGGAACGTCCCGTCCGGCTCGAGCAGGACGCGGTAGTCGCCGGCGTCCGGGATCGCCCCGCCCGACTGGATCGCCCGGAGCCGCGCCCGACGCGTCGCCCGGAGCTTCCGGTGGACGCCGTCGCGGTGCAGGAGCGCGTACCGCCCGCCGAGGTGGACCTCCGACGCGGCGCAGAACTCCTCCTCGGACAGGTCGCGGTACGGCCACGCCCGCGCGAACGATCGGAACAGCTCCCCTTCGTCCCGCTCCTCGGGCACGCACTCGGCGACGATCTGCTGGGCGAGGATGTCGAGCGGCTTCCGCGGCGGGTGGATCCGGTCGAGCTCCCCACCCCGCACCGCGTCGAGCAGCGCCGCCGCCTCCGCCAGCTCGTCGAGGGTGAGCGGGAAGAACCTCCCCTTCGGCGTCCGCCCCACGCCATGGCCGGCGCGCCCGACCCGCTGCAGGAACGTGGCGATCGAGCGGACCGCGCC
>JBICIB010000225.1:0-4183 GCA_043101415.1 Planctomycetota bacterium JB042
CGAGCTGGATCGACTGGGTGAACGGGTCGGTCAGGTGCGGGCGCGTGCCGAGCATCCCGGCCAGACGCTCGAGGTCCTCGCCGTTCTTCTCCAACGAGAAGGTGAAGACGAGGGCGCCGTCCTCCGCGATCTTCTCGATCACGTCGTCGTTCCGCTCCTTCACCCGGCGGCTCTCGGCGCCGAGCTCCTTCACCTGGGCGCGCTGCGACCGGCTGAGGCGCCCCCCGCGCTCCTCCCGCGCGAGGTCGATCTCCGTGGTCCGGTCGTGGACGTCGCTCACCGTGTCGCGCAGCGTGAGGAGCTCCTCGCGCACCTTGAACAGCAGCTCCTCCTGGCGGAGGTTCTGGTACCGCTCCTGCTCGTCCTCGAGCTGCTCCTGGGCCTGGGCGAGGTACTTCTCCGCCTCCTCCTCCCGGGGGAGCGCCCGTTCTCCCTCGCTCTCCGACAGCTCCGAGCTCGCCTGCTTCATGCGGCCCGCGGCGTTCTGCATCGCCTCCTGGCGCGCCGGGTCCTCGACGTCCTTCAGCCGATCCATCAGGTCGCGGGTCTTCTTCTCCAGATCCTCCTGCCGCTCGGCGAGGTCGTCGTACTTCTCCTCCTCCATCGCGAGCTGCTCCCGCGACTTGCCGGAGTTCTCGCTCGCGGCCTCGCGGAGGGACTTGGAGAGCTGCTGCATCTTCTGGAGCGCCGACTGCTGGTGCGACGCCGCGGTCGACGGCGACGTCTCCTCGAGCTCCCGCCGGGCCGCCTCCATCTCCTGCTCCGCGTCGTCCCGGAGGTCGAGGCGCTTCTGCTGCTCGTCGTCGCCGGATCCGAGCTCGGAGAGTTTGCTCAGCATCTCTCCCAGCTCCTGCATCCCGCGCTGCACGTAGTCCTGACGCGACGCGAGCTGGTCGGTCGCGCTCTTCGCGTGAGCCGCCCTCGGCTCCATCGCGGACCGCGCCTCGTTCAGCGCCTCCAGCGCCTCCCGCTGGGCGTCGGCCGCCGCGAGCGGGTCGTTCCGCTCGAGGGCCTCGCGGGCCTCGGCCGACCTCGCCGCCGCCTCCTCGGTCGACCGGGAGGCCTGCTCGGACGCGGCGTCCCCCTCGTGCCGGAGCTCCTGCGCGAGCGCCCGGGCCGCCGATTCGATCTCCTGCTGGGTCTCCGCCACCCCGCGCGGCGTCGCCTGCGGCTCGGCGGCGAGCATCGACGCCAGCTCCTCGCGCGCCCGCTCGAGGGTCGCCAACGCGCGCGTCGACTCCTCGGCCGCGTCCTCGCGCGCGCCCCGGCGCGCCACCGCGTCGGCGCGGTCCATCGCCTCGCGGGCCCGATCGACCGACTCGCCGATCCGGTCCTCGAGTTCCTCCGCCCGCGGCGAGGCCTCTCCGTCGCGGCCCGACTCCCGCTCGAGCGCCGCCTCGCCGAGCCGATCGAGCGCCTCGCGCGCCCGCTGCTGGTCGGCCAGGAACCCGTCGCGCGTCCGCTCGTCGAGCTCCGACGCGGCACGCTCCGCACCTTCCGAAGACTCGCCGGAGGACGACTCCGCGCCCTTCGACGACTCGCTCGACGACGAGGTCGACTCCATGCCCTTCGACGCCTCGCTCGACGACGACGCCGACTCCTCCCCCTTCGACGCCTCGCTCGACGACGACGATTCCGCGCCCTTCGATGCCTCGCTCGACGACGACGACTCCGCGCCCTTCGATGCCTCGCTCGACGACGAGGTCGACTCCGAACCCTCGGACGCCTCGCTCGACGACGAGGTCGACTCCGAACCCTCCGACGAGTCGGTCGACGACTCCGCGCCGCTCGGCTCGGAGCGGGAGCGGCGCCCCTCGGACGCCTTCGCCGCCTCGAGACGCTCCACCGCGGTCCTCTCGGCCTCGATCGCCTCGTCGAGCCGGGCGATCGCTTCGCCGACGACCGACTGCATCGCGCTCTCGGTCTCCTCGAGGGCTCCGGCCTGGCGGGCCGCGAGTTCGTCGAGACGCTCCTTCGTCTCCAGCGCCCGGGCGTCGCGCCGCGTCTCCTCCGCGCCGGTCCGATCGAGCAGCTCCTGCTGCTGCTCCGTCAGCTCGCGGAGACGCGCGTCCGCCCGCTCGAGGAGCGCCTGCTCCGACTCGGTCAGCTCCCGGGTCTCCTCGATCAGCTCCCGCTGGTCCGCCCGCAGCCGGGAGACGTCCCGCAGCGCGGCCTCGATCTTCTGGAGCCGCTGTTCGAGCTTCTCGTAGTCGTTCCGATCGAGCAGGATCGAGTAGACCGACTCGAGGCGCTTCAGGAGTTCGTCCTGTCGCTCGACCGACGTGAACCGCTTGCTCGCGAGGTCCGGGATCACCTCGTCGATGTGGTCGGAGACGCGCTGCTCCCGCAGCTCGGCGAGGGCGTTCTTCAAGAGGTCCGCGTTGTACGTCTTCCCCTCGTCGCGGAGCTTCTCCTCGAGCCGCTCCATCTTCTGCTCGATCTTGTCGAGCCTCGCCTTCACGGTCCGCTGGTCGCGCACCAGTCGCTCGACGTCGGGGTCCGCGGCGGCGGCGACGGTGCCCAGGATCAGGCCGACGAACGGGATCACGGTTCGGACCAACATGTTCCGGCTCCTCATCTCGACCGCATCGTGTCGCGCGTCCGCGAGTTCAGATCGCGCTGGTCCTCCAGAAGATCCCGGAAAAGCGTCAGGATCTCCTGGAAGTCCTCCCACTCGTCCATCCGCTCCAGCAGCGCGTCGAGCTGCAGCAGGACCGCCTTCTGGTGTTCGATGGCGCGCCGGATCCCCTCCGGCCGATCGGTCGGATCGACCTCGAGGCGGGCGTCCCCGACCGCGACCCCGGCCTGGGGCGAGTGCAGCTCGGCGACGTCGAGGATGCACGACACCATCTCGAGGAGACGCCCCAGGACGTCGAGCTTCCCGTACGCGCCGCTCCGGTACGCCTCGACGATCGGCCGGTACACGCCGAAGTCGAAGCCGTCGATCTGGGACGACCCGCGCTTCCGCTCCAGCAGCAGCGGGATCAGGCGTTCGGCGGCCGCCGTGCGGTCGATCCGGTTCAGCAGATAGTCCTCGTACACGTCCGTGAAGTCCCGGCAGAGCCGGGTCGCCCGGTTCGTGATCTGCGCCTGGCCGATCTCGGCCGCGGCCAGCTCGTCCGCCTCCGGCGACACGTCCCCCTCGGTCGCCTCGTAGTCGGTCAGGATCTGGGTGAGCCGCTCCACCTTCTCGGCCTGCAGCTCCCGGAGCTGCTGGACCTCGTCCTTCATCCGGATCTGACGCTCGGTGAGCAGGCGCATCTTCTCGTTCTGGGAGACGACGTCGACGCGCCGATCCTCGACCGCGGTCTCGTTCGGCCCGTCCGCGGACGCGCGGTTGTCGGTCACCCGCAGCGCGTAGGTGTAGCTGTCGCCGACCTGGGGCACGCGCGCGCCGTCCTCGTGCTGGAACGTCGTCCCCGGGAGGTCGAGGTGCGAGTAGACGATCCGGCGCCGCTCGGACGCCTCGGGCCCGGCGTCGCCGCGCAGGTCCGTGGTCCTCGTCGCCTCGACCCCGTACGCGTTCATCGAGAGGTCGACCGCGCCGATCCCGTAGTCGTCGTCGACGACGACCCGGAACGGGACGATCCCCTCCGCGGTCACCTCGACGTGCGCGCGCGCCGGTTCGAGCACCCGCACCGTCGGCGCCCGGTCCTTCACGGCGATCACCGCGTACGTCACCGGGTCGAGGTTCCGGAACCCGTTCTCCGCCTCGAGTTGGACGGTGTACGAGAGCGATTCGACGACCTCGAACCCGCCGCTCCAGACCCCGGCGCTCGCCTCGACCGGAGTCAGCGCGGCCGGCGGCGCGCCGTCGTCGAACTCGATCCGCCCCGCGGTGACCGCGCCGCTGGTGGCGATCTCGAGCCGGACGGACGTGCCGACCGGCGCCTCGACGTCGCCGCGCTCCTCGCGCCGCGGCGCGAGCCCCGTGTACGTCGGGAAGGTCAGCTCCGACGCGATCGACGCGACCCCGGGCGGGGTGAAGACCTCGACCGCGATCTCGCGGCCGTCGTCGTTCGGGTCGCCGTCGTGCGCGTGGAAGACGAACCCCTCGCGGACGTTCCGGAACCGGCCGACCCATTCGCCGCCCACGGTCGGCGTGAGCTGGAGCGACCCCGAGCGGCCGCTGTCCGACTCGGTCCGGAGCTCGACGAACCTCGGCGCCTCGCCGCGCGCCCGC
>JBICIB010000226.1:0-6019 GCA_043101415.1 Planctomycetota bacterium JB042
CGCGAAGTGCCCCCAGCCCCGCGCAGCGGCCCAACGCTCCACGCGAAGTGCCCCCAGCCCCGCGCAGCGATCCGATCACCGCCGTGCGCGCAGCACCACCAGCCGTGCGGCCAGCACCCCGACCTCGTCCGGCGCCACCTCCTCCCCGACCGCCTCCACCCTCGCCGCCACCGCCGCCGGCACCTCCCCCGCCTCCACCCGCAGCCTCGCCTCCGCGAACGGCTCGTCCGGGTCGTCGTCGAGCGACAGGAACAGGCTCGGTCCGCGCAATCCGTGGCGCATCGCCAGCTCTCCCACCGCGGTGCTCGGCAGCGTGTACGGGAACCGCGCCGCCTCCGGCTCGCGGCCCGGCGCGAGGCTCGCCTGGAAGCGGAGGTCCGCGTCGAGCGACCCGAGGACCGAGCCGACGATCAGGGCGGTCTCCTCCCGCACCGACTCCGGCAACACCCCCCCCATCCCCGCCGCCTCGGCGGCGACGAGGAGCGCGCGCGACATCGGATCGAGGCGCCGGAAGGTTCGGTTCGCGGTCCCGAACAGCGCCCTCCACGCGCGGTCCGGGTCGAGCGGCCGGATCCCGAGCGCGTCCCACCGCCGGTCGAAGCCGCCGCTCCCCGTGACGCCGTGCGCGTCGACGCTCCCGGTCGCCACGACGACGCTCGCCCCCGTCACGACGCGAACACCACCGCGGCCTGCATCCCGCCGAACCCGCCGGCGAGCTTCAGCGCGACGCGCGCTCTCGTGAGCGCCTCCTCCCTCCGGACGAGGGAGAGCCGCGCGTCGACGTCCGGATCGTCGAGGCCGACGTTCGCCGGCACGCGCGCGCGGCGGAGCGCCTCGATCGCGACGATCGATTCGATCACGCCGGCCGCGCCGAGCGCGTGCCCGGTCTGCGCCTTCGTCCCGAACGTCGGCGGCGTCCGGCCCCCGAAGAGGCGCACCAGTCCGTTCGCCTCCATCGCGTCGTTGAACGGTGTCCCGGTCCCGTGGGCGTGGACGGCGTCGACGTCGCCGCGCTCGACCCCGGCCGCGGCGAGCGCGCGCCGGCCCGCGAGCTCGAGGCCCCGCCCTTCCGGGTCCGGACCGCTCACGTGGTGCGCCTCGTTCGCCTCGCCGCACCCGGCGACGCGGACGCCGATCGACTCGTCGTCGACCGTCGAGAGGAGGAGCGCGCCCGCCCCCTCTCCGAGCGTCAGCCCCCGGCGCGCCCGGTCGAACGGGCGGCAGCCGACGGGATCGAGCGCCATCATCGACGAGAACCCCCGCAGCACGAACCGCGACAGGACGTCGACGCCGACCACCAGCACCCGCCGCTCCCCGCGCCGGAGCCGGAGGCGGGCGAGCGCGATCGCCGAGAGCCCGGACGCGCACGCGCAGGAGACCGCCTGGACCCTTCCCCCGAGGCCGAGGTCGTCCGCGAGCCGCCGCGCGAGTCGGGACGGCCGGCCGAGCCCGTCTCCCGCTCCCTCGATGCCGCCGAGGTCCGCCTTCGTCGACGCGAGGACGAGGCCGACCGTCGCCCGGTCCGGTCGTGCCCCCTCGGAGAGCGCCTCGACCGCGGCGCGCCGCGCGATGCGAAGGACGAGGGGGATCGTCGCCTCGCCATCGACCGCGTCCGCCTCGAGCTCGGCCGCGACGGAGGTGGCGACCTCGACGTCCGCGGTCCGGACGCGCGGGCGAACGGCGGAGTCCCCGCGGAAGATCGCATCGAGCGTCCGGCAGCGACCGGCCCCGAACGCGGTGACCATCCCCCGGCCGGCGACGTGGACGGCGGTCATCCGGCGGACCGGGGAACGGGTGCGGCGCGCGGCGGGTGCACGACCTCGATCCTACCTACCCGCTCCTTCCAACGGTCGGTACCCTGGCTTCGTTTCAGGGGGCGGCCGCGCTCGGCGCCGTCGGCCGCATCCCTCGATCGCGCTCGCGATCCATCCTCGACGAAGAAGAGATGTCCATGTCGCGTTTGCTCCTCTGTCTCGTGCTCCTCGTCCCCGCCCTCGCCCGCTTCGCGCCCGCCGCCGACGGCGAGACGCTCCTCCTCCAGAGCCCGACGGTGTCGAAGGACCACGTCGTGTTCGTGTACGCCGAGGATCTCTGGGTCGTCCCGCGGAGCGGCGGCGACGCCCGTCGGCTGACGAGCCACCCGGGGGCCGAGGGAGCGCCCCAGCTCTCCCCCGACGGAAAGCTGGTCGCGTTCACCGGCGAGTACGAGGGGAACGCGGACGTCTACGTCATCCCGGTCGAGGGCGGGGCGCCGCGCCGGCTGACGTGGCACCCGGGCGGCGACGCGGTGGTCGACTGGCATCCGGACGGCGAGCGGATCCTGTTCCGGAGCAGCCGGAACTCCGGCGCGCCGGTGCAGACGCTCTTCCTCGTCCGGCTCGACGGCCAGGGCCTCCCCGAAGAGCTCCCGATCCCGAAGGCGAACCACGCCTCGTTCGACGCGGACGCCTCCCACCTCGCGTACACGCCGTTCCGCGACGCGTTCCGGAGTTGGAAGCGGTACCGGGGCGGCACGACGCCGCCGGTCTGGATCGTCGACCTCGAGACGTTCGACACGGAGGAGATCCCGCACGTCAACGCGTCCGACACCTTCCCGTGCTGGCTCGACGGGCAGGTCTACTTCGCCTCCGACCGCGACGACCGCATGAACCTCTACCGGTATCGTCCGGGCGCGGGGAAGGTCGAGAAGCTGACCGACTTCGAGTCGTTCGACGTGCGGAGCATGGACGCCGGCGGCGGCGCCCTCGTCGTCGAGCAGGCCGGCGCGCTGCACCTCTTCGACCCGAAGAGCGGGGAGCTGTCGCGGCTGTCGATCCGCGTCCGCGCGGACGGCCTGTACGCGCTCCCCCGGTGGCAGAGCGTCGCCGGGGCGGTCCGGAACGCGAGCGTCGCGCCGAACGGCAAGCGCGCGGTGTTCGAGGCGCGCGGCGAGATCGTGACCGTGCCGAAGGAGAACGGCGACGCGAGGAACCTGACCCGATCGCCGGGGGCGCACGACCGGGACCCGGTCTGGTCGCCGGACGGCGAGAAGATCGCGTGGTTCTCCGACGTCGACGGCGAGTACCGCCTCCTCGTCTCGGACCAGCTCGGGCGCGAGCCGGCGAAGACGTACGACCTCGGCGACGGCGGCTTCTATCACGACCCGACGTTCTCGCCGGACGGCGAGCACGTGCTGTTCGTCGACAAGACGAACCGGATCGGGTTCGTCACGCTCGAGACCGGCGCGGTGACCGAGGTGGCGACGGTCCAGGGTTCCCTCGGCGTGGTGCGCCCGACCGCCACCTGGTCCCCCGACTCGAAGTGGATCGCGTTCGAGAACCGCAACCCCCGCACCATGTACGACCACGTCGCGCTGTACGAGATCGCGACCGGCGAGGTCACGCGGGTGACCGACGACTTCGGCGCCGCCGGGGACCCGGCGTTCTCGGGCGACGGGAAGCACCTCTTCTTCACCGCCTCCGTCGACGTCGGCCCGAACCTGTTCGGCCTCGACATGAGCACCTCCGCGTCCCGCGATCCCGAGTCGAACCTCTACGTGGCGGTCCTCGCCGCGGACGGCGAGAACCCGCTCGCTCCGAAGAGCGACGAGGCGGTCGGCGACGACGACAAGAAGGAGAAGAAGGACGACCCGGACGACGAGGGCGTGCGGAAGCAGGACGAGGGAGGCGAGGCGAAGGCCGGCGAGAAGGGCGACGACGCCGCGAAGGGGAAGGGCCCGCGCGCGAAGGGGAAGAAGGAGGTGACCGTCCGGATCGACCGGGACGGGATCGATCAGCGGATCCTCGCCCTCCCGATCTCCTCCGGCCGCTACGGCGGATTGGCCGCGAACGAGAAGACCCTCTTCTTCCTCGAGGGGACCGACGAAGGGCCGCGCCTCCGGAGCTTCGACTTCGACGACCGCGAGGCGAAGACGGTCGCCGACGGCGTCTCGTCGTACGAGCTCTCCTCGAACGGGAAGTGGCTCCTGACGAACAGCCGGGGGAGCTGGTCGATCCGACGCGCGGCCGGCGGGAGCGGCGGCGGCGAGCGGATGGGAGGCGACGACGTCCGGAGCGGCCGCGACCGCCGCGGCGGCGGGCGCCTCGACATCGACAGCGTGCTGGTCCGGGTCGAGCCGGAGGCGGAGTTCGAGCAGATCCTCCACGAGGTCTGGCGGATCCAGCGCGACTACTTCTACGACGAGGAGATGCACGGCGTCGACTGGCCGGCGATGTGGCGCCGCTGGAAGCCGTTCCTCGAGCACGTCCGGCACCGCGCCGACCTGAACGTCCTCGTGTACGAGCTGATCGGCGAGCTGGCGTGCGGTCACCAGTACGGCGGCGGCGGCGACATGCCGGACGCTCCGCGGGGCGTCCGGGTCGGGCTGCTCGGCGCCGACTGGACGATCGATCGGAGCCGCTATCGGATCGAGCGGATCTTCGCCGGCCAGAACTGGAACCCGCGGCTGCGCGCGCCGCTCACCGAGCCGGGCGTCGACGCGCGGGAGGGGGACTACCTCATCTCGGTGAACGGCCGGCCGGTCATGGCGGACGACAACCTCTTCCGCGCCTTCGAGAACACGGCCGGGAAGCAGGTCGAGATCACGCTCGCCTCGGCTCCCGACGGCCTCGACGCGCGGACCATGACCGTCGTGCCGCTCTCGAGCGACGGGCAGCTCCGCCGCTACTCGTGGATCGAGGAGAACCGTCGCCGCGTCGACGAGCTGTCGGACGGGCGGCTGGCGTACATCTACATGCCGAACACGGGCGGCCCGGGGCGACAGGCGTTCGACCGCGACTTCTACAGCCAGCTCGACAAGGACGGCGTCATCCTCGACGAACGGTACAACGGCGGCGGCCAGGTCGCCGACTACGTGATCGACGTCCTCTCGCGCCGCCGGATGTCGTACTGGATGAACCGCGAGAAGTGGCTCGCCCAGTCGCCGTTCGGGATGATCGACGGGCCGAAGGTGATGATCATCAACGAGTCGGCCGGCTCGGGCGGCGACTGGATGCCGTGGACGTTCCAGAACCGCGGGATCGGGCCGCTCGTCGGGACGCGGACCTGGGGCGGGCTGGTCGGGATCTCCGGCTACCCCCCGCTGATGGACGGCGGCTTCATCACCGCCGCCAGCTTCGGCGTGATGGACGTCAACGGCGACTGGGCGGTCGAGAACGTCGGGGTCTCCCCCGACTACGAGGTCGTCGAGTGGCCGAAGGAGGTCATCGCCGGCCGCGACCCCCAGCTCGAGAAGGCGGTCGAACTGGCGCTCCGCGCGCTCGAGGAGAACCCTCCGGCGAAGCGACCGGGCTACCGGCCGCCGGCGAAGCGCTGAGTCGATGGCGCTCCCCCGGATGCCCCGCCTGACCGTCGACCTCGTCCTCCGCTGCGGCGGAGGCCTGGTCCTGGTCGAGCGGGGCCACGAGCCGTTCGGCTGGGCGCTCCCCGGCGGCTTCGTCGAGTGGGGCGAGACGCTCGAAGAGGCCGCGGCGCGCGAGGCGAAGGAGGAGACCGACCTCGACGTGCGGATCGTGCGCCAGCTCCACGCCTACTCCGACCCGGGCCGCGACCCTCGCGGCCACACCGTCAGCGTCGTCTTCCTCGCCGACGCCGACGGCGACCCGAAGGGCGGCGACGACGCCAAGACGGCCCGGATCTTCCCCGTCGACGCCCTCCCCGACCTCGTCTTCGACCACGGCGAGATCGTCGCCGAGTACCTCGGCGCGCGGCGCGGCTAAGAACGCGTTCGGGAACGTCTGCGCGTTCGCCACGGCGGGGGCCGGAGGAGGGACGAGCTCTCCGACCCGCTGTCCTAGACGCTGCGCGGCGTGGAACGCGTTCGGGAACGTCTTCGCGTTCGCTACGGCGGGGGCCGAAGGAGGGACGAGCTCTCCGACCCGCTCACGTCCTCGCGCGATGCGTTCGGTGAGGTTTCCGCGAAGGGACGAGTCGCGCTGCGGGGTCGCTCTCGGAGCCTCGTCCCACCTCCGGCCCCGCCTCGCCCGCTCCGGGCTTCCTCACCCGCTTCCTGGGGTGGGTG
>JBICIB010000227.1:0-9459 GCA_043101415.1 Planctomycetota bacterium JB042
GTCTCGTTCAGGAGGATACGGCTCAGGAACGAGACGAACTCGCTCTACCGGAAGCGGATCCGCGGCGAACCGGTCTCGATCGACGACGCCGACCTCGGACCGGAGGTCGCGCCGGAGGTGGCGGAGACCGTGCGGGCGGCGAGCCGGCTCGCGCGGGACGAGACCCGGGACGAGGTCGGGCGCGCCCTCGCCGGGCTCTCCCCCGAGGACCGCGAGCTGGTGGTCCTGCGGGGGGTCGAGCAGCACCCGCCCCGCGATCTCGCCCGGCTCCTCGGGGTGAGACCGAACACGATCTCCGCGCGGTACCGGCGGGCGCTGGAGAAGCTGCGTCGCCTCCTCCCGCCGGACCTCGTCGCCGACCTCGCGGACGACGGCGGGCCGAACGAACGCGCGGGCGAACCGACGGCCGAACCGCCGGGCGAACCGCCGGGCGAATAGGCCGGGCGGCTCCCCACCGTCGGGTCAGGGGATCGTCCCTTCGACGCCGTTCGACGCGGCGGCGCCGCCCGGAGCGCCGGCATCGGCGACCCACGATTGCAGGAAGATCCGCGCGCCGGGCGGGAGTCCCGGCGGCCAGGCCGTGGCGAGGAGCAGCTCGCCGTTCGCGTCGGTCGGCAGGGACGAGACGACGACGTCCGGGCTCGGCACGAGCGTTCCGCCGAGGAAAGAGAGGTCGGCGCGCGACAGGCCGAGGATCAGGGTCGCGCTGGCGTTCGGGGCGGCGCCGCGCAGCTCGACGGTGAGCGGGGAGTTCGGCGCCAGCGACCCGAACGCCCGCAGCCGCGGGGCTCCGTTCGCGCCGGCGAGCGCGTGTCCCGTGCTCCGCCAAGGCCCGCGGTCGATCCGCACCGCCACGTCCGTCCCGTCCGCGAGCCGCACGCGCGCGACGACGTACCGGCCGTCCGGGCTCATCGAGTACGAGCGGGTCAGCCCGAAGACGGTGGAGATCGGTTGCCCGAGGAGCGTGTCGGCGGACGAGCGGAGGAGCGGCTTGTCGTTCAGGAAGAGCGCCGCCGTCGAGCCGTGGTGCGGGTCGCTCCAGCGGCCGTACCAGAGGAGGTCGGGGTCGTCGTCCGCCGCCTCGCCCCGGTCGGCGAGTCGAAGCGGCCCCGATCCGAAGAAGGTGAGCGGACTCCCTCCGGTCGCGGGGAGCGCGTCGCCGGCCTGCACCCACTTCGTGTCGCCCTTGACGATCACGGCGCGGGTGGCGAAGTCGCCGGCGAGTCGAGCCGTGAACGCCGCGTCGCCGTCGCCGTTCAGGGAGACCGAAGGGCCGGCGAGGTCGTCCCAGTTCCGGCCGGGGACGATCGACGGCGTCCCCTCCCGGGCGAGGATCTCCGGTCCGCGGTAGATCACGCCGTCCGTGCCGGCGGGGAGGTCGGTGTCGGCGTAGAAGAGGACGTCGCCGGCGTCGTTCAGGTCGAACGTGCCGGGAGCGTCCGAGAAGAACGAGAGGGCCGCTCCGGGGAGCCCCGGCGCCGCCTGCCCCTCCATCGCGACCAGCGTCTGTGCGCCCGTCGCCGGGTCGACCCGCAGGAGGGCGGCGTTCAGGTTCCCGGGGAGCGTCGGGACGTCGAACGAGGCGTTCACCAGCACGGTGTCGCCGTCCGGCGTCGCGACCTCCCAGAACCGGGAGAGGATCGTCCCCGGCGGGACGCCCGCCGCCGCGACCGTCGCCCCCTCCTGGAGGAGGAGCGCCGCGTTCCAGAAGACGGCGGAGTCGTCGCCCGGCCCCGCGGTGTTCGCGAGCGCGGCGTTCCACGCGACGCCGCCGGAGTCGGTCAGCCCGAACGAGTCGAACGAACCGATGGTCGCTCCGGCGGGGGCCGCGAGCGGCGTTCCGTCGCGGAGGTGGACGACCCCGTTCCTCAGCACGACCTCGTCGGCGGCGGGGTCCGGGTGGTCGGTGCCGACGCGCACGAGCGTCTCGCCGCCGCGGTGGACGACGACGTCCTGGAACCAGGTCACCTGGCCGACGCCCGGGACGGAGTCCCCCTCGGTCACCAGCACGGTGACCTCGAGGGCGAGGTCGATCGCGCGCGCCGCCGCGGGAGCGGGGAGCGCGCACGGGAGGGCGAGCGCCAGGAGGAGCGGGGTTCGCGGAAGCGGTTTCGTCGTCATCGGGGTCTCCGGTCGCGAGGAGTGGGGTCTCGCGCGGACGAACGCCCGGGGCCGCGGATCGTGACCCGGTTTCCCGGCGAAACCGAGGAACCGACGGAGTCGACGGGATCGACGGGATCGACTGGGGGTCGGCTATCCGCCGAGGAACTCCCGCAGCGCCTCCTGCTCCGCCACGACCGCGTCGGCGAGCGGTGCGAACGCGGCCTCGTCGCCGTCGCGGAGCCGACCGACCGCGGCGACGAACGCGCCGCGCGCCGCGTCGGAGGCGGAGTCGCTCCGGAGGAACGCGACGATCGCGCCGGCGGTGACGATCCGTTGCTCGTCGGGAGCGTACTCCCGGAGGAACCGTGCCGCGTCGAACGGGGCGGAGCCGCGGAGCCGGTCGAGACTCCACTCCGTCAGGTCCGGCGTGGTGAAGCGGGAGAGGTACGCGGCGAGCCCGTTCTTCAGCCAGGGTGGGAGGGGTTCGCGCGCCGGGCCGCGGAGCCGGTCGAGGAACTGCTCGGCGGTCGCGTGCCAGACGTGGATCCTCGCGCGCACCGGGTCGTCGTGACCGAGGGCGACCCCGGCCGAGTCGACGTCGCCGGCGTCTCGCCAGGGCGTCGAGAAGGCGTAGCAGTTCGAGCTCTGGTGCCCCCCTCGCCACTCGAGTCCGAGCCGGTTGTACGCGTCGAGATCGCTGGCCACGAAGACCAGCCCCCGCGCGTCCGGCGTGGCCTCGAGCCAGGCCGCCGCCGCCCGCCAGGCCTCCCGCGCGTCTCGGGCCAGCCGCTCGCCGCCGTCTCCGTTCGTGCGGAGGGTGACGACGTCCCCCTCGACCGCCTCGTACTCCTCCGGGATCGTGAACCCGGCGGCCTTCGCGTCTTCCGGCACGAAGCGGACGTAGATCCACACGGCGACGAGGACGACGGCGAAGAGGCGGGCGAGCCAGGCGCGGGCGTTCGAACGGGGGGCGTCTTCGGTCATCGGGACTCTCCTCGGGCCGGCGCGCGGGTGCGAGAGCGTCGACGAGAGGATAGCAGGCCTCCGGCACCCTCAGCCGTCGACGCGCGGCATCGGCGTCACCTCGCCGTCGTTCTCCCAGTCGAGGCGGATCGGCGCGCCGTCCTCGTCGAGCACCACCGTGACCGTCCCGTAGTCCTGCGGCGAGAAGAACGTCGTGGCGGAGGTCGGGAAGAGGAGCCAGTCGTTGACGCGGAGCCGGCCGCCGTCCGGCCGAACGTCGAGCGTCGAGCCGGGGCGCAACTCGTACGCCCCGGTGTAGCGGGAGAGCGTCTCGTCCGCCACCGCGACCGGATCGCAGGTCGGGACGTCGGCCGGCTCGGGTTCGTCGCCGTCGACGATCCACGCGAGCCCCTTCCTCATCCGGTCCGCGGCGCCCGTCTGCACGTTGCCGACCCAGACGATCGTGACCCCCGTCCGGCGGTGGAAGTCGGCGAACGCCCGGAACCCGCCGGTGACGCCGTTCCAGGCCAGCCCGCCGTTCCGGACCGTGTTCGCGCGCACGGTCTCGCCGAGCCGGCCGGAGAGGATCGCCCGCTGGAGTCGGAACAGATCGCGCGCGGTCGACCAGACGGACCCGGCGCCGACGAGGAACGAGAGGTCCTTCTCCTCGGACGGGACGAGGCCCGTCGGCGTCCAACGATACGCGCGCGCGTGGTCGTCGTCGACGAGGTCGATCGAGTCGACGCTCCGCGTCATGTCCGCCGCCTCGAAGACGTGCTCCCGGAGCAGCTCGGAGAACGTCCGCCCGGACGCGACCTCGAGCGCCCGCGCCAGCACCGAGAAGCCGGCCGAGCTGTAGCCGTGCCCGGCGCCGGGGTCGTGGAGGAGCGGGACCTTCGCGGCGAGCGCGGCCATGTCGGCGGCGGTGCGCCGGACCGTCTCGTCGTCGGTCACGCGGTGAGGGATGCCGGCGCGGTGGTTCAGCAGGTGCTCGAGCGTGATCTCGTCGCCGCGCGGGAAGTCGGGGAGGAACTTCGAGAGCCGGTCGTCCGCCGCGACCTCACCCGCCTCGAGGAGGCGCAGCGCGACGACGACCGTCATCGGCTTCGTCACCGACGCGACGCAGTGCCGCGTCTCCGCGGTGTTCTCCTCCTCCGGCTCGACCGAAGCGAGCCCGAACGACCGCTCCAGCAGCACGTCGTCGTCGAGGGCGACGAGCAGCGTCCCCGAGAGGTGGCCGGCCTCCTCGTACGGCGCCAGGAATCGCTCGATCCGCCCCAGCGTCGCGGCCCGCTCGTCGTCGGCGCGCGCGGCGGGAAGGAGGGCGAGCGCGGGGCCGCAGAACGTCAGGAGGAGGGCGAGCTTCCGATCGGACGCCATGAGGGCTCCTTCCGCCGACTCGACGGACGAGCATACGGCGCGGAGGGGGCGTCGTTGGACGGCGCGCCCCCCCGCGTCCGATCAGGGCAGCGTCGTGATCGAGAGGTCGTCCATCCACGCCCGCGCCGAGCCGTGCCAGTTGTAGACGTCGGCCGCGAAGCTCCCGGCGACGTTCTGAAGGCTCGGCGTGGAGTCGGTGACGACGACCCCCCAGGCGGGCGGCTCGGCCGCGCCCTCGAGCCAGGTCTTGGCGCGGAGGGTCGTCGTGGTCGGGCTCGTCTGCTCGACCTGGAAACGGATGCGGTAGCGCGTGCCGCCGGCGCCGGCCCCGAACGGCGACGTCTGCGTGGCGAGGAGCTCCTCGACGCCGTTCCGCTCCCGCCAGAGGCCGAGCGTCGACGGGCCGTACCCCGGCCAGTCGCCGTGGAGGAAGACGGCGTACCCCTCGCCGACCGGCCACGTGTGGTGGAGCCAGCCGCCGTTCTGCCGGGCGTAGAACCCGAACCCCTGGTCGAAGAACGTCTCGAACTCGACGGTCACCGTGACGTCGACGTCGACGGCGGAGAACCCGGGGAGGACGACGCGGCCGACGACGTTCGGCGAGGCGCTGAAGCGGGCGCGGCCGCCCTGCAGGTCGACGTCGATCAGGCCGGTCGCGACCGGAGTCCACGGGAACGGCCAGTCCGCGCCGTCCGGCCCGTCGAACGACTCGGCGTGCGGGAGCGACGTCTCGCCGACGATCACCTCGAGGGCGTTCGTGAACTCGGGCGCGGGGAGGAGGCCGACGCTCTGGACGTAGACCGGGACGGCCGCGGCGGCGACGCCGGCGACCGGCAACGCGAGCGAACCGGCGCCGTCGGTGACCGGTCCGGTGATCGTGAACGCGGGCGGGAACGGGACGAGCATCCCGCCGGAGACCGGCGTCGGCGCGTTCTGCAGGCCGACCACCAGCATCTGCGGCGTCGACGGCGTCGCGTTCGCGATCGAGAGGGTCGCCGCCGCGCCCGGCCCGTCGAGCAGGTCGCCGCAGATCGAGAGGGTCGCGGTCCCCGGCCCCTGGAACCCGAGGTCGGTCTGGCACGGCGGGTCGACGAACAGGAGCAGCGCGGCGGCGACGGCGGTCGGGAGCATGGGGGTCCTCGATGGAGCGGGAGGCGGCAGGGTCACCCCTCTTCCGCGGGAACCGATCGAGAAAGGCGACACCGAAAATCGGGACGAGGCCGCGACGAACTCGCCGTCACCCGGGAGGGTTCGGCCGAATGCGCCGCCCGGCTCGCCCCCTCCGCTCCGCGACCCGATCGGCCACGGCGGAGACCACGATGCCCGCGACGGTCGCCGCGCAGCCGAGCCAGACCCACCGGTCGACCCCGAGGACCACGAACGCCATGAACGCCAGGCCGGTCGTGATCGGGAACAACGGGCTCGAGTCGGTCGAGGTCCGCATGCGGTGGGGAGGCCTCGCGAGGCCCCCGAGGGGACCCCGAGCCCGCCCCAGCCGGCGCGGGAAGCGCCCGGGCTGACGAAAGTGAGTCGGCGATGGGAGCGAGAAACCCGGGGTCAGACGGCGCCGCATGATCACCTCCGCGGGGACCTACCCCGGCGGGCGGCGCTCATTCGGTGGTTTCGGCGGCGGCCCGGCCACGGTCCGCGGGGAGCGAACGAACGCCCCGGAGGCCGCCGTCGCGTCCGCCGAGCGGATCAGCCGAACCACCAGACGACGGCGACCGCGAGCACGATGATCGTCAGCACGACGAACCAGGCGAGCCGCGGGTTGCGGAGGAAGAGGACGTCGAGGGTGAGTTCGAACGCGGCTTCGAGGCAGCTCATGCGGGTGTTGTACCAATCGACGCGGGCGGACGGACGATCGCTCGCCGCGACCCGGACCGGGGAGGCGCCGCGGCCGCGATCCGCGCGAGGTACACTCGGACGAGCGCCCGATCGCGGTGCGGGCACAGGGGAGGATCCATGCGTCTCTCGATCGTCGTCGTCGGTCTCCTCGGCGTGGGGCTCGGCGTGCTCCTCGGGTTCCTCTCGTGGGCGGTGCCGAGCGATGAAGGGGTCGCGGCGCTCGAGGGGAAGAGCGCCGAGCCCGAACGAGTCGAGGACGTCGTCGCGACGCCGGAGGTCGTCGAGGAGTCGCGCGAGGCGGTCGGGCGGTCCGGCGCGGTCCGCTCCGGAGATCCGCGCTTCAGCGAGGAGCTGCGGCGCCATTTCGCCGACGGGTACGTCGACGGGTGGCGCGCCGTGCGTCCGGAGCCGCCCGAGCCGGAGCAGGTCGAGGTCGGGGAGGCGGAGTTCCGGCGCGAGGTGCTGGCGCTCCCGGAGCGTCTCGGGCGCGAGGACGCGGAGGCGCGGAGCAAGGAGGAGGCGCTCGAGCGCGCGCTCGCCGTCGGGGACGGCCTCACGATCCTCGAGGCCGCCGCCGAGGGACGGTATCACCCGAACCCGGAGGACGAGGGGCTGGAGCTGGTCGACCGCTGTCTCGACCGGCGGTTCGAGTCCGGCGCGGTCTCCGGCGAGGCGTGGGACGCGAGCACGCTTCGGGACGGGCTCACGATCGTCTTCGGGCCCGGACGCCACACGCTCTCGACGCGCGACCTTCGGAGGAAGGCGCCGACGCCGTTCCCCGCGGACGTCACGATCCAGGGCGCGGGCATGGACGCGACGCTCGTCGCGATCGACGAGGAGATCTCCGTGAGGAGCGATGTCGAGCGGCTCCGGTTTCGCGACCTGACGGTCGACACCGCGAACGACTACGCGTTCCACCTTCGCCGCGACGGCGCGCTGCTCGACTTCGAGCGGGTCCGCGTGGTCCGCTTCGACATGGGGGCGGGAGGGAGCCTCGCGTTCTCGGTCCATTCGGGGATGATGCTCCGGGCCCGCGACTGCCAGATCCTCGGCGGGTACGGGCGCTCTCCAGGGTCGGGGAGCCTGTTCCGGGGCGCCGCGCTCCTCGCCCGCTTCGAGCGCTGCCGGTTCGACCTGATCGACCTGGAGCTCGACCAGGTGAAGGGGGGCGAGGTGCTGTTCCTTCATTGCACGTTCGACCGGCTTCGCGTCGATCCGACGCGCTGGGCGAGCCCGCGGATCCGGTTCGTCGGGTGTCGGGTCGGCGAGCGGATCGCCGCGCCGCCCGGCCCGCCGATGGACGTCGGGACGCTCGTCCCGGGCGGCTGAACGGCGGCGAGGCCCTCTCGTCGATCGATCGGGGCCGATCCGGCGAAACGTCTCCGCGTCGACACGGATTCGGCCGGCCACGGAGGTCGACGCATGACGACGCACCTGTTCGAGATCACGATGGCGCGGGACGAGATCCAGGTCGGGTTCCCGGGCGCCGACCGGGACGCGGCGCTGGAGGAGCTGACGCGGGCGATCGCGTCCGACGAGCCCGTCCTCCTGTGGCAGTACGCGGTCACGCGCGGGTCCGCCGGTCCGGAGGTCGCGCCGCTGCGCCGCGTCGCCGTCTTCCGGCACGGGGTCGGCCGCATCGCTCCGGCCGACGCGGCGTACCCCGTGGCGGAGCTGCCGGGGTAGCGCCGCGGGACGGGACTCCGGTTCGCGACGGAGGGAAGCGATATCGTGGGCCGGCATTCCTCCGAACGTCCGGAGTCCCGGGATGATCCGACTCGCGTGTGCCCCGCTCGCCCTCGTGCTGTCCGCCGCCGTTCCCGGGGAGGACGACCCCGAGCCGGTCGATCCCGGGCGACGGGAGGCGATCGAGTTCGCGCTCGGCGCCGAGCTGACGCTCGTTCGCGTGGCGCCGCCCCAGGGGGAGGCGCTGTCGGGCGTCGCGGCCGCGACGGGCGCGGACGGCGACCGGCTCGGGCACGTCGAGCTGTCCGCCGGGCGGGGCGAGTTCGGCGGGAAGGAGCATGCGGCCCGCCTGGCGTGGGTTCCGATCGTCGGGAGCCCGGGGGACGTCGCCGCCGTGATCGCGCTCACCGACGAGGGGCGCTTCCTGGCCGCCGCGGTGCTGGACGCGGACGGGGATCCCGTGAACGAGTGGGACGGCTTCACGAGCAACCTCCGGTTCGCGGTGATGCCGAGCCCGGAGGGGGCGCGGCCGCGCGCGTGGCTGGCGGCGCGGCGGGCCGAGGTCGCGCTCGGCGCCGATACGGAGGAGGAGCGGCTCGTCGCCGCGCTGCTCGATCTGCAGGAGCACATGAACGAGCAGGCGTCGGTGATGAACATCCGCCGCGGAGCGCACCCGCTCTCGCCGGCCGAGCAGCTCGCGATGATGCGCGAGCGGTTCGACGCGGTGGCGAGGCTGGCGCCGGCGTTGGAGCCGATCCTCGGGGATCGCCGGGCGGAGTTCGTGCGGCTCGCGGAGGAGGCGTCGGCGGCGGCCGCGGAGGCGATCGAGCCGGTCGAGGCGGGCGATCTCTCCCGCTACCGCGCGGTCCGATCTCGCGTCGTGAAGAGCTGCAAGGCGTGTCACGGG
This sequence comes from Planctomycetota bacterium JB042, assembly GCA_043101415.1. GTDB lineage: Bacteria > Planctomycetota > B15-G4 > B15-G4 > JADJEK01 > JAUIEL01. The sequence goes on from JBICIB010000227.1 coordinate 8,888, forward strand.
CTGACCGGCCACCGGCTCGAGGGGCCGCTGTTCGAGGCGTCGGCGGAGAAGCGCGAGGCGCTCGGGATCGGCGACGGGTTCTTCGAGGTCGGGCACGACCTGCGGATCAGCCACCCGGACCGCGACCGGATCCAGCGCGTCGCCGACGCCTTCCGGATCGGCGTGCTGATGATCGACGCGGCGCGCCCGGCGGAGGAGCGAGGTCATGGTCGACGGTGATCCGGTGGAGGTGTACGTCGCGCGCGACGCGTCCGACGCGGCGATGGCGCTTGCCATGCTCGCCGCGGAAGGGATCGAGGGGAGGGTCGTGGGGGAGAACCTCCAGACCGCGGCGGGCGAGCTCGGGATGTCGTACAACGCGCTCCCGCGAGTCTGGGTTCCGGGTGAGCAGGCCGGACGCGCGCGGGAGCTGATCCGAGCCCACGAGCGGGAGCGGAGCGCGCCGGCCGACGCGGCGCCCGCCGCCCCCTGGGTCTGCCCCGGCTGCGGAGAATCGGTCCCCGGCGAGTTCGACCTCTGCTGGTCCTGCCAGACCGAGCGCCCCTGACGCCGTCTCCCCCAGGGCGTCAGAC
>JBICIB010000228.1:0-3926 GCA_043101415.1 Planctomycetota bacterium JB042
GCGGCTGACGGGGCCGAGCGCGCGGGCCTCGGCGGCGTGGTGCTCGCGATCGATCGCGACCGTCCGCCCGCGCGGGACGAACACGAGCGAGAGGAGCAGCCAGCCGACCAGCAGCAGGACGGCGCCGAGCGGGAGCGCGAACAGCATCCACGACGTGAAGTCGACGGTCGGCGCGTCCGGGAACGTCCGCTCGAAGATCCGCTTGAACGAGAGGTTCGGCGGCGTCCCGACGAGGGTCGAGATCCCCCCCGTCGACGCGGCCCACGCCACGCCGATCAGGAGCCCGGCGACGAACCGGCGCGTCGCCTCGCCCGGCTCCTCCTCCTCCAGCCGCCGGACCACGGCGAGGACGATCGTCACCATCATCATCGCCGTCGCGGTGTTCGAGATCCACATCGACAGGAGCGCGGTGGCGACCATGAACCCGAGGAGGATCCGCGTCGGTCGCGCTCCGAACAGGAGGAGGACGCGGAGGGCGATCCGCCGGTGCAGGCCCCACCGCTCGATCGAGAGGGCGACGAGGAAGCCGCCGAGGAACAGGAAGACGACGTCGTTGAAGTACTCCGACGCGACCCGCTTGCCGTCCATCACGCCGAGCACCGGGAGGAGCACGACCGGGAGGAGCGACGTGACCGCCAGCGGCACCGCTTCGGTGATCCACCAGATCGCCATCCAGAGGGCGACCGCGGCGGTTCGTTCGACCTCCGGTCGTCCGGGGGCGAGGTCGAAGAAGAGGAGCAGGGACGCCGCGGCGGCCGGACCGAGGAGGAGGGCGAGGGGGCGCCGCGGCGCGCCGGCCGTCCGGTCCTCGGTCACGCCGCGTCCCGGCGCCCTGGGTTCATGCCGCCTTGCCGCAGCACTTCTTGTACTTCTTGCCGCTCCCGCACGGACACGGGTCGTTCCGCCCGACCTTGTCCCGCGCCTCGAGCTGCGGAGTCCCCGACTTCCGGTGGTCGAACACCCACGCCCCCTCGTGCTTCACGAAGTGGGCGCGCTCCGAGTGCTCGACCTCCTCGCCCTCCTGCTCGTAGCGGGCGATGAAGTCGATCCACCCCTCGTCGTCGTCCGCCGTCCCCTGATCGACGCGGTAGATCTCGAGCGCCTTGAACGTCGCGTTCTCGGCCCACTCCCGGACCGAGTCCTGGTCGAGCCCGTCGAGCTGGTCGGGGTGCGTCGTCCGGATCACGTACTCCGGGTCCTTCCGGCAGAAGGCGGTGTAGCGGGAACGGAGGAGCTCCACCGCCGTCGACGGCGTCGCGGCCCCCTCGTGGAAGGGGCCGCAGCAGGCGTCGTAGCCGGTCCCGGAGCCGCAGGCGCAATCGGTCATCGCTGGTCCTGATCCGTGGGGCGATCGGGAGGGAACCTACCGATCCGGACTCGGCGCCGGAAGGGCGTCCGCCTCCCCCGCGTGCGACCGCGTGGCGGCGAGGAGGCGCTCCCAGTCGAACGCCGGCCCCGGGTCGACCTTGTTCGCCTGGACGTGCTCGTGCCCCAGCAGGCCGCGGTAGCCGGCGAACTCCTCGTCGGTCAGCGCCCGGTCGAGCACCGCCCCGCTCGCGTCGCGGGGGACCGTCAGCGCGATCGACGGGAAGACGCGGTGCAGCGTCGCGACGAGCTTCGCGAGCGCCTCGTACTGGGCGTCGGTGAAGTCGTACTGCCAGAGCCTCCGGTCGTTCCGGGTCCCCTCGAACCGGACCTCCCGCGCCGGTCGGAACGTCTCTCCCGCGAAGCCGGACCGCTCGGCGAGCTCCGGCGGGATCGTGATCCGCACGCCGTCGTCGTCGGCCTCGTACCAGGTCTCGAGCCGCTCGTGGTCCGGAGCGTCGTACGCGCCGATCTGCGCGATCTCGACCCCGATCGACCGCGAGTTCGCCCTCGTCGCGTGCCACCCCTTCTCCTTCACGTCGAGCGTCTGGTAGATCGTCCCGTCGACGTCGAGGAGGAAGTGGACCGAGAGGTGGCGCTCGTCGTGCATCACCTGGAAGCAGCGGCGCGAGGTGCCGCACGCATCGTAGTGGACGACGAACTGGTCGATCACCGTCCGGAGGTCGTCGAGCGTCCAGCCGCGTTCCTTCGCGCGGGCGAGGAGCGCCTCGGGGACGTCGTACGAGCGCCAGGAGTAGCGCGGCGACGGCTCGAGGAGGGCCGGGTCGGCGTCGTCGGGGAACTCGTCCGGCCACTTCGGCTCGACCCGGTAGTGGTCGTACCCGCCGGGGTCGTTCCAGAGCACCACGCGGGTCCCCGTGTGGAAGAGCCGGCCGCAGACCGAGATCTCGTCCCCCCGGCGCGGCGCCTCCTCTCCCGGCCGCGGCGGCGGGGCGACGCAGCCGGCGAGGACGAGGACGATTGCCGCGACGCGCCGCCTCACCCGACCCTCCCGCAGAGCTCCTCGCTCACGTCCCAGAGCCGCTTCGCGACCGCGTCGTCCCGACCGCGCGGCTCCGCCTCGGCGATCGCCTCGTCGCTCAGGTAGCGCCCGGAGACGCCGTCGAGCTCCGGCGCGGTCGCGGCCCAGATCGACGTCTTCGCGCCGTCCTCGGGCGACTTGAAGAAGAGGTTCGTCAGGAACGCGAACGGCCCGAGCGGCGGGAAGTACTGACGCAGCAGCGTGGTCGAGATGACGCCGGGATGGAGGCAGTTCGCGGTGACGCCGGTCCCGTCGAGCCGCCGCGCGAGCTCGCGCGTGAACAGCACGTTCATCAGCTTGGTGGTGCAGTAGACGAGGCGCGAGTCGTACCCGCGCTCGGCGTCGAGGTCGTCGAAGTCGATCACCCCCTTCCGGTGGGCGTTCGAGGCGACGGTCACCACGCGGGCCGGCGCGGACGCCTTCAGCCGGTCGAGGAGCGACGTGGTGAGGAGGAACGGCGCGAGGTGGTTCACGGCGAACTGCAGCTCGTGCCCGTCGGCGCTCGTCTCGCGGCCGCGCGGCATGATCGCGGCGTTGTTCAGGAGGACGTCGATCCGCTCCTCCCCGGCGAGCTCGGAGGCGAGCCGCCGCACGTCCGCGAGCGAGGAGAGGTCGCCGAGGCGGAGCTCCACCCGGTCGCTCCCGCTCTCCCGCGCCACCTCGGCGCGCGCCGCCTCGCCGCGGCCGCGGTCCCGGCAGACCATGATCACCCGCGCCCCGCGCTTCGCCAGCCCGGTCGCCGTCGCCTTGCCGATCCCCGCGTTCGCGCCGGTCACGACGCACGTCTTGCCGTCCATGCTGCTCCGCTCGTCCGGGTGCGCCGCCGGGCCGCGCGTGCGGCCGGCGGCGGATCGCGAACGAGCATAAGGGGGCGCCGCCCCGGACGGACGCTACCGATCGGGCGCGGGATCGGGCCGGACGAGGACGCCGCCCGCCGATTCCTCGCGCACGGCGTCCTCGAAGCCGGCCAGGCGCTCGACCGGGAGGCGGACCCGGTGCTCGACCTCGGCCGCGAACGCCTCGTCGAGCAGCTCGACCTCGTGCCGCGGATAGAGGCGCTTCAGGGCGTCGAGCCGCGCGTACGGGAACGCCAGCCGGCGGACCGCCCACTCGACCCTCTCGGTCCGCGGCGCGGCCGCGAGCGCCTCCTTCACCGCCCCGCCGTACGCGCGGACCAGCCCTCCGGTCCCGAGCTTCGTCCCCCCGAACCACCGCGAGCAGACCGCGGCGACGTCCCCCACCCCGCCGTGGACCAGCGCGTTCAGCATCGGCCTCCCCGCGGTCCCGCTCGGCTCTCCGGCGTCGCTCATGCCGACCTGGGCCGTCGAGCCGGGAGGGCCGAGGACGAACGCCCAGCAGTGGTGCGACGCGTCGGGGAACTCGCGCGCGACCCGGGCGACGAACTCCTCCGCCGCCTCGATCGACTCGATCCGCTCCAGGGTCGTCAGGAATCGACTCCGTTGCACCACGACCTCGTCCCGGAACGGACCGGCCAGCACGGCGTAGCGCGCGCTCACGC
>JBICIB010000229.1:0-2912 GCA_043101415.1 Planctomycetota bacterium JB042
ACTTCACCGGCTCGAACTCGAGGTGGACCTTCCCCGGCGGGTCGCCGAGGAGGAGGAGGTCGACCGCGACCGGGATCCCCTGGACGATCTCCCCCTTCACGTTCCGCTGGGACTCGCCGACGACGATCCGCTTCGCCCAGGCGATGCGACGCGGGTCGCGCCAGACCACGACGAACGACGCGGTGTCGCCGGGGGCGATGCGGCGGACGTGGAGGACGCGGCCGGTGAGGAGGACGCGCTCGACCGGCGGCGTCACGCGGTACGTCCCGTCGTCGGAGATCGCGAGGATCCGGTCGTACTCCGAGACCTTCGTGCGGTGGACCGGGCCCTTCACCTTCGTCCCGAGGAAGCCGGTCTCCTCGTCGTACGCGATCGCGAGCCCCTTCCGGACCAGTCGGCGCCGGTCCTCGGTCTCGAACGGGAGGATCTCGGAGCGACGCGGCCGGGCCTTCTCCGCCTCGCGCTTCCGCTTCCGGAGCCACGCGATCGTCGTCCCCTTCAGGTCCGCGAGCTGCCGCTCGATCCGCTCGAGCTCCCGCGCGATCTTCTCGCACTCGGCGCGGTTCCGGTCGAGGTCGTAGCGCGAGATCCGCTGGATCCGGATCTGCAGCAGGTGGTCGACGTCGTCCTCGACCATCTCCCGGAGGAAGAGGTGGCGGTGCTTCGCCATCCCGTCCCGGACCGCGGCGCGCACGCCCTCCGCGTCGGCGGCGGCCTCGAGCCTCCGGTAGACGCGGTGCTCGATGAAGATCCGCTCGAGCGACAGGAGGTGCCACCTCCGCTCGAGCTTCCGCCGCTCGAGCGTGAGCTCCGCGTGCGTCAGGTCGAGGAGCCGCTCGTTCAGGAGGAGGAGCGCCTCGGTCACCGTCAGCGACCGAGGGCGGCCGTCGACCAGCGCGACGAGGCTCGAGTCGATCGTCCGTTCGCACTCGGTGAACGCGTAGAGCCGCTGGATCGTGCCGTTCGCGGTCTGCCCCGGGGCGAGGCGGACCTCGATCTCGACCCGGTCGGTCGTCAGGTCGGTCACCGCGCCGACCTCCAGGCGCCGCTCGCGGACCGCCTCGTCGATCGAGTCGACCAGCCGCTCGGTCGTCGTCCCGGCCGGGAGCTCGGTGATCACGACCCGGTCGTCGTCGCGCGCCTCGATCCTCGCCCGCGCCTTGACGCGCCCCCGCCCGTCGTCGTACTCGGAGACGTCGAGCAGCCCGCCCTGCGGGAAGTCCGGGTGGACGCGCGGCTCCTCCCCGTTCAGCAGCCGCACCTGCGCGTCGAGCAGCTCGGCGAGGGAGTGCGGGAGGACGTGCGTCGCCATCCCGACCGCGATCCCGTCGGCGCCGAGGGCGAGCAGGAGCGGGAGCTTCGCCGGCAGCACCTCCGGCTCGTCCTTCCGGCCGTCGTAGCTCGGCTTGAACGTCGTCAGCTCGGGCGAGAAGAGGGTCTCGTGCGCGAGCTTCGTGAGGCGGCACTCGATGTACCGCGGCGCCGCCGCCCGGTGCCCGGTCAGGACCGAACCGAAGTTCCCCTGCCGGTCGATCAGGAGGCCGTCCCCCTTGTTGGCGAGCTGGATCAGCGCGTCGGCGATCGCCGCGTCGCCGTGCGGATGCAGCTTCATCGTCTCGCCGATGACGTTCGCGACCTGGTGCAGGCGCCCGTCGTGCATCTCGAACAGCGTCTGGAGGAGCCGCCGCTGCACCGGCTTCAGGCCGTCCCGGAGGTCCGGGATCGCCCGGTCGAGCACGACGTAGCTCGCGTACTCGAGGAAGTTCCGCCGCAGCAGCGGCTCGAGGTGCGTCACGCCGCCTCCGGGGCGGAGCGCGCCGGGGCCGGCGGGCGGCGGACACTCCTGGAGACGAGGGGCATGGGGACGCTCCGACGGGAATCCCGCAGTCTAGCGGAGGGGTCGGGCGAGCTCCCCCGTCGGCGGGCGACGAACCGCGATCGATCGGGTTCCCGCCGGGATTCGCCCGGAATGTCCGAGTCCGGCGCCGACCGACGCGACACCCGTGGGTCGAACCCCGAACCCCGCCCCCGGAGTGACCCATGAATCGACCCGTCCGGCCCGCCTTCGCCCGCCGCCGCCCCCCCGCTCTCTTCGTCGCCGCGCTCGCGATCGCCTCGTCGATCGGCGCGCGCGCCGAGGCGCAGATCACGATCGATCCGAACGGCCGGATCGAAGGAGACCTCTCCGGGTCCGGGGCCGCCGCCGCCCTCGCGGTCGTCGACCACCTCGCGTCGACGCTCGGCGCGCCGACGATCGGGAACACGACCTCGACCGGTCCGTCGACCGCCCTCGCCGGCGACTGCCCGCCGGTCGGCACGATCCTCGACGACGACGCGCACCCCGTCGACGTCGAACTCTGGGTGACCGCCGACGGCCCGGACGGGAGCAGCCGGGTCGAGCTCGACATCACGTTCTGTCAGGTGGTGAACGACGCTCCGTGCGAGGAGCAGTGTTTCCTGATGCGGCTCCGGTGGGTCGACCTCCCGTTCGCGGCGATCTTCAACGCCTTCATCATGGCCCCGCCCCAGGCCGGCGGCACGACCGGCGGCACGACGCCCGACCCCGACCCCGACGAGGAGCCGGAACAAGAGCCGGAGCCGACGAGCGTCGGCGGGTGGTCGACCCAGTACCTCGAGCGACCCGAGGGATGCCACGTGGTCGAGATCGTCGTCACGCCCTGGGGCCAGGTGATGACGGGCGAGGCGTTCGCGAGCGCGTACCCCGGACACGTGGCGGGGTTCCTCGCCACGATCGCGGCCCGCGTCGCCCCGGCGCCGTTCGACCCGGAGTGCGTCACCTTCGGCAAGCCGTGACCGACGCCCCCCGTCAGTCGAACGCGACCACGAGCCCCGCGCTCGCCGCGAACCCCGACGGCGAGGCGGGGGACGGGACGAGCATCTGGAGGTGAACG
>JBICIB010000230.1:0-4940 GCA_043101415.1 Planctomycetota bacterium JB042
GACGGAGCCGGCCCGTCCCGCCGTCGTCGGCCGCGGCGCGCGCTCAGTCGATCGGCTTGATGACCGTGTCGGTCGCCTGGTTCGGCTTCAGCAGGAGCTGGACCGCGCTGTTCGCCTGCTCGGCGCCGTAGATCACGAGCTTGTGGACGCCGAGCTGCGACAGCGGGACGCCCTTCAGGACGGTCGTCTTCGGCTTCTGCGCCTCGGTGTACGGGATCAACACGAGCGCCGAACCGTTCGGCTGGATGAGCTGCGCCGACGGGAACGCCGGGAACCCCTTCACCGGCTTCAGCTTCGCCTTGAACGTCGAACCGGGGACGGCGAGGAACTCCGCCTCGATCAGCCCGCCGAGCGCCTTGCCGTTCTCCGTCTCCTTGCTCGTCTTCGCCTTCGTCGGGAAGCCGGCCGACGTGCGGATCCGGTACGTCCCGAGCGTGCCGCCGAGCGGCGTCACCTCGAGCCGGTGGATCTGGTTCGACTTCAACGTGACCGAGCGCTTCTGGGGGGCCGACTTGTTCTTGAAGGTCCAGTCGGCGATCGCCATGCCGAGCGCGTCGACGACCCGCACCCGGAGCCGCGCGTTGCTGCCGCCGGGGATCTTCACGCGGACCCGGAACTCCATCCCCTTCAGGCCGAAGAACGCCGCCTGGTCGTCGTCGATCAGCGTGACGGCCGGCGCGACGATCTCGCCGTCGAGCCGCGTCCCGGTGAGGAAGAGCCCGTTCTCCGGGTCGAGCCCCGAGAAGACCTTCACGTAGTCCTGCTGGCAGCCGACGATCACGTCGTCGGTGCCGTCCATGTCGTTGTCCCCGGCCGGGCCGACCGCGAAGCCGAACCCCTCCTTGAAGCCGTCGCCGCGCCAGGTGACGAGCGGCGCCCCCTCCTCGCCGGAGTAGACCCGGGCGAAGTTGTTCAGGAACGAGCCGGTCACGATGTCGGCGAACCCGTCGGCGTCGACGTCGCCGGCGGCGTTCACGGCGCTGCCGAAGAAGAAGCTCCCCGAGTTCGTCTCCTGCGCCTCGCGCAGCAGCGACAGCTCGGCGGTCCCCGCGTAGACGCGCACGAAGGAGCCCGGCTCGGTCGCCTCCTCGCTGAAGACGTTCCCGATGACGATGTCCTCGAGCCCGTCGTTGTCGATGTCGCCCGCGCTCTTCGCCGCGAGCCCGGTCAGCGAGGTGAGGGTGATCGAGCCGAGCGTCGCGAGGTCGATCGGCTCGGCGCACGGCATCATCGTCTCGGCGTCGAAGCAGAAGACGGTCGCGCCGGAGTAGACGCGGACGGCCGGCCCGGTGATCGGGGACATCAGGATCTCGGCCTGCCCGTCCTCGTCGATGTCCGACAGCCCGTCGACCGAGTAGCCGAGCCCGCTGCCGATCTCGCCGTCGTCGATCACGCGCATCCGCGCGAGGTTCCCGGTCGAGCGCCAGACCCCGCCGCCGGAGTTGACGCCGTTCGAGCTCGCGGCCGGCGCGCCGCCGAGGATGTCCGGGACGCCGTCGAGGTCGACGTCGTTCGTGAACGCGACCGACCAGCCGTAGTTCCCGGCGACCGTCGCGTCGTCGATGATCGTGCCGGAGAGCGTCCCGTCGTTGTTCAGCTCGTACAGGCGGACGCGGTTCGCACCGGGATCGCCGACGAGCACCGTCGGCTGTCCGGCGTTGAACATGTCCGGCCCGCCGGCGACCGCCCACCCGAAGAGGGTGCTCGCGCCGACCTCGGTGATCGTGTCGATGGTCGCCCCGGTGGCGCCGTTCACGATGCGGACCTGCATCGCCGGCGGATCGCCGACCACGAGCTCGGGGACGCCGTCGCCGGTCACGTCCATGATGTTCGAGACCGCCTCGATCCCGAAGCCGAGCGATCCGCCGGCGCCGCCGTCGACGCGCAGCAGGCTCGTCTGGGCGGACGCGACCGTCCCCGCCCCGGCGGCGAGGAGCGCCGTCATCGCGGCGAGCTTCATCGGAGACATCATCATCCTCTCTCCCTCGGCCTCGGCGATCACGGGAAGTCGTTCTTCCCGCTCGCCGTCTTGTTCGCGTGCCCCTGGTTTCCGGTCGCGCCGGACGCCGACACGATGCCGTCGTCCCCCTTCGCGACGTTTCCGACCAGGAGGTTGTCGTCCCCTTCGATCCGGATGCCTTCTCCGGAGTTCGAGGAGACCTTGTTGTCGGTGAGGCAGTTCGACGTCGCGCCGCCGAGCACGACGATGCCGTGCCCGCCGCCGTTCGACTCGGCGACGTTGGCGGTCACCCGGTGCGCGTCGGAGTGGATCCGGATCCCCGCGCCGTCGTTCCCGGTGACGCCGTTCTTCTCGATCAGGAGGCCGTGCTGATCCTCGCGCACGTGCAGCCCGGGGCCGCCGTTCTTGGCGATCGTGTTGTCCTCGACCACGCCGCCGGTGAACGAGACCGCGCCCCCGTCGCCGACCTCGATGCCGGCGCCGTCGTTCTTCCGGACGCTGCTCTTGGAGACGGCGCAGACCCCGCGCACGACGATCCCGGCGCCGCCGTTCCCCTTCGCGACGACGCTCTTCACCTCGTTGTTCAGCCCGTCGATCACGATGCCGCCCTGCGCGTTCCCGGTCGCCGTCACCTTCTTCACCAGGGAGAGCGGGGCCTCGATCCGGACGCCGACCCCCTTGTTGTTCTTCGTCTCGGAGCCGCGCACGACGTGATCGCAACCGCCGACGATGCGGACGCCGTCGCCGGAGCCGCCGCCGGAGGTCAGCATGCTGGCCCACTGGCCCCCGTCGACCGTGACGCGGACCGAGCCGGTCGCGTGGACGCCGCCGTCGTCGCCCGGCGTCCCGACGCAGTGGGCGATCGTGACCGCCTGGCTGCCGACGATCCGGACCGCGGAGAGCCCGTCGCCGTGGGGAGAGTCGATCCGGAACCCGACGATCGACACGAGGCGCGCGTCCTTCACGACCAGGCCGCCGGTGATCTCCGGACGGGGGAACTTGGTCCGGACCAGCGAGAGGCTCGTCTGCCCCGGGGCGAGCGCGTAGTCGATGGAGACGGCTTCGTCGTAAGTCCCTGGTTGAACGAAGATGACGTCGACCGCGTCGCCGTTGGCCAGCGCCGCGTCGACGGCGTCCTGGATCTTCAGGGGCGGCTTCACCTCGTACGAGGCGGCGGGGGCGGGAGCGGCCACGACGAGGGCGAGCACGGTCGAACCGGCGGCACGCGCGAACGACGGACGCAGCATCCTCACCTCTCCCCGCGGACCGGCGGCTTCGCTTCGGGCGGAAGCCCCTCACCGAACAGGTGTTGGAGCCTAGCGAATCGACTCGATGAACGTGTCGACGAACCGTTCCTCGTCGTCGCCGAGGGGTCGGCGGCCGAAACGGGCCCGGTAGAAGAGGTCGACCACCCGGACGAGCGGGCCGTACGGCTCGCCGCGGCGTCGGGCGACCTCGGCCGCGAACTGGCGCGGCGTCTGCCCCGCCGCCGGACGGAGCCCCCGCGCCGCCAGCGTCGCGAGGAGGCGGGCCCACCGCGTGTCGGTCGTGCGCGCGGCCGGATCGAGGCGCCGGCGCACGGTCCGCCCGGCCCGGAGGAGGCCGACCGCGAGCAACCCCGCCGCCCCGAGCGCGAGGAGGGCGAGACCCGGCCGGCGCGCGGCGATCCGGGCGACGGCGACCGGCGCGGCCGCGAGGCGGTCGATCAGCCCCTCGAGGGTGGTCGCGGCGAGGAACGGCTCGAGGTCGTCCGGCGGCGCGGTCGCCTCGTCCCCCGGTTCGTCCCCCCGGAGCCGGCGGAGATCGGCCAGGACGCTCCCCGGGGTGACGTCGACCGGCACCCACCCCTCCCCCTCGACGTGGACCTCGATCCAGGCGTGGCGGTCGCTCGACCAGACCTCGTACGCCCGCGAGGGCGCGTCCCAGTCGTTGACGAGGAACCCGGTCGCGACGCGGGCGGGGAGGCCGGCGCTCCGGAGCATGACCGTCGCGGCGAGCGCGAAGTGCTGGCAGTAGCCGCGGCGTCCGTTCAGGAGGCGCTCGACGCTCGCGAGCCCGTCGAACGGCGTCGAGGTGTCGTAGACGAACTCGCGCCGGAGGAAGGCGGCGACGTTCCGGACGTCGTCGAACGTCCGCGCCCCCGAGACCATGCGGCGGGAGAAGGCGGCGATCCGCGCGGCGGCCGGGAGGTCGTCGGGGAGCTCGGTCCAGCGCGGGTCGGGGTGGCGGACGGGGCCGACGATCCGGTCGGCGCGCCCCGCGACCGAACGGCGCAGGGTCCGTCCGGTCACGCTCGCCTCGACGACCTGCATCCCGGCGAACCGGCGGGGGATCGTGAACACGCCCTCGGACCGCTCGAGGAGGAGCCGCCCCGCGCCGCGGAGCGGTCGGAGCACGCGCACGGCGTGGGTCCCGGCCGGGAGGAGGAGGAGCCGGTCGGAGCCGCGGAACGGGATCGCCGGGTGGCGGATCTCGAGCGTCGCCTCGGGGCCGCCCGCCGGGTCGGCGAGGTCGAAGAGCGGGCCGCCCGTCCCGTGCGCGGGGACCGTCGGCGCCGCGGCGATCCGGCGGCCGCGCGGGACGCCCAGGAACCCGCCCGGACCGGCGAGGCCGAGGACGTTGCCGCGCAGCAGGAACGGGGCGCCGCCGAGGTCGGCGTCGAGGACGCGCACCTCGCCGAACGACTGGGCCGGCGTCGAGCCGTCGCGCGCCCCTTCCGGCAGGCCGTCCGGATACCGCAGCGACCGGTCGTCGGCGCGTTCCGGCCCGCCGGCCGCCGACGCGCCGGCCGGGCGGGGGTCGGCGGGATCCGCGCGCTCGTCCGCCGGGTCGGCCGTCCGGTCGCTCGGGGGGACGAGGCGCGCGCCGACCACGGCGTGCTCGACCCCGACGACGACCGGGAGGATCGCGACGACGGCGACCGCGAGCAGGGCCGCCGCGGCCGCTCGGAGCAGCCCGCCGCCCGCCGACTCGACCGGGG
>JBICIB010000231.1:0-4803 GCA_043101415.1 Planctomycetota bacterium JB042
GGCGATCGCGACGGCCGGGGACGTCGGCCTCCTCGGAGCGGACGATCAGCTCCAGGGCGTCCAGGGGCTCGCCTCGAGTCTCGAGGTCGGGACCGGCCTGGGGGTGACGCGGGACAACGAGAACGCCGAGTTCCCGCGGATCCGGCTCCCGGGTCACCGCCAGCTCTTCCACTGGCGGAACGGCGGGACGTCGCCGCCGACGTACGGGTTCGGGGTCCTGTTCGAGGAGACCGGGACGTTCCGGAACCTCGTGCCGGCGTCGTTCGGCACGTTCTCCCAGACCGCGACGATCTCGCCGTGGGAGGTCCAGGTCGCGGTGACGCCCGACGGGAACCGGGCGGTCGTCGTCCTCGACCGGGCGACCGATCTGTTCCAGGGCGCGCCGTACGACCGCGTCTTCCTCCTCCACCTCGAGGAGAACGGGACGTTCGGGAACGGTCAGCCGGTCGTCGAGGTCACGCCGCCGTCGCCGGCGCTCTGGCGACGCGTCGACGAGGAATCGATCGTCTTCACGACCGACGGAGGCGCCGGATGGGTCGCGTGGGCGACGACGTCCTCCTCCACCGCGATCTCCCCCACGATCCTGCCGGACGGGCTGTTCCGCTTCGACGCCTCGCAGGGGACGAGCGTCCTCGACGTCGGCTCGGCTCCCGGGTCGTTCCCGCAGCCGGTGGCGTTCGAGCGCGTGATCGAGGTGAACGAGCAGCTCGACACGCTCTGCCTCGTCGGCGGACCGACGCCACTCCAGCAGGACGTCTACTCGATCACCAACGTCACGCCGTCCTCCTGGTCGGTCACCAACATCACCCAGTTCGCGACCTCCGAGCGGCTGGTCGCCGACGGCCACGCGAGCGACGGGAGGAGCGGGTACGCCGACCTCTCGCGGGACGGCGCGACGTTCGCCGGCTGCCGTCGGGTCGCCTCGAACTCGTTCCTTCCGTTCGTGGCGCGGACCGACGGCGCGAACGCGGGGAGCGTCACCGACATCGTGCGTCCGCTCGCATCGAGCGGGCAGTTCGACCTCAACGACTTCCCGGCCGCGCAAGGGCTGCACCTGACCGACGACGGCCTCTCCCTCCTGTTCCACCAGGGCCGCATCAAGCCCGGCGCCGCCAGCGACGCGAGCGACCTGTTCGTCGTCGACCTCGCCTCCGGCGTCATCCGGAACCTCACCCGCACGCTCACCGGCGCACCGTACGACCAGAACCCGACCGCGAAGTACCTGGGGCCGTGGGACCTTCAGAACCAGGCCTTCGACGCGCCCACCGTCGACTACGGCGGATCGTTCCTCTCCCCCGACCGGCGCCATCGCTTCCTCTTCCACGACGTCCACCTCGCCGTGAACGACCGCTTCAACGTCTACGCCGTCGACGTCGAGCCGGGGCCGGGCGGGGCCGCGCCGTCGTTCGACCTGGTGAACGTGACGGGGACGACCTTCGAACCGAGCTTCGGCACGCCGCCCCCCGCGACCGGGGCGCCCGACGTCGTCACGGGGGCCGGGTTCTTCATGGAGCAGACGCCGTCCCACCTGCGCCTCCGCCGCATCGGAGGGGAGGGACCGCTGAAGGACCTCTACCTCTTCACCGCCCGGCTCGCGGCAGGCGGTTTCGGCGGGACGGAGCACCTCTTCCTGTTCGACTCCTCGGCCCCGGGCCCGGCGCTCCAGGTCACCGCCTTCGGACCGTCGTCGGCACCGATCGCGACGAGCGACGGATCTCGGATCCGCGACGTCACGCCGCACCCGACCGAGCCGGCGGTCGCGTTCGTCCTCCACCGCGACGCCGATCTGGGCATCGCCAACCAGGAGCTGATCGTCCTGTCGATGCAGACCGGGTTCGCCCCGGCGGTCGTCCCGAACCCCGGATCCTCGCCGACGTTCTCGCGCGCGATCACCGCCGGATCGCTGCACTGGCTGCCGGGAACGAAGAGCGCGCTGGTCTGGAGCGAAGGCGGGACGCCTCGCCCGGTCGGGCTCACGGACGGCGTGACTCCCGCCGTCGGCGGCACCCTCTCCGGAGGGAACCCGATCGACGCCACCCCGTGGTTCTTCACGTTCGCCGACCCGACGAACCCGCGGAAGATCCTCGCGGACGCGCCGGCCGGAACCGCGCGCTCGGCGATGATCTGGTCGGTGCGGTGACCCGGCGGTCCGGCTCGGGGCGGTCGGCCGTCGCGCCGCCGCGGTCGCCCGCGCCGGACCGCTCAGTCCGCCATCCGTCGCCGCGCCCGCTCGACCATCTCCGCCTGCACCTCCCGCAACGCCGCCGCCTCGTCGTCCTCGATCGGCTGGCCCGGCCGGTGGACGATGTCGACCTCGACGCCGCGACGCTCGGCGCGGTACGTCCAGAAGCGCCCGTGGCTCGGGTCGTCGCCGAGGAGCGCCACGACCTCCTCCCAGGCCGCGCGGCGTCGGAACGGATCGTCGTCGGCCGCGGCGGCGAGGAGGGCCGCGCGCTCCTCTGCCGTCGCGAGGTCGCCGATCGCGTACCCCCCCTCCGCGATCGCCGCCCGCCGGGCCGCGCGGACCGAGCCGTCGCCGAGGCGCTCGACCCACTCGGCCGCATCGTCGATCTCCGGGAGCGGGCGGCCCGCGGCCCGGCGGAGCGCGGCGAGCGCCCGCGGGCCGCCCGACCCGCGGGCGAGGTCGAGGAGCAGGCGGGCGCCGCGGGCGTCGTCGTGGGCGACGAGCGCCTCGCCGGTCGCCTGGAGCACCCACGACGCCTCCGTCTCGCCGTCCGCCTCCGACTCCGACGCCTCCGCGAAGTCGACCAGGAGTTCGTGGGCCCGAGGACCGTCGATCTCCCCGAGCGCGCTCAGGGCCGCCGCCCGGATCGCGGCCGGGACGCCCGGCCGGAGGTACGGGCGCAACCGATCCGCCTCCTCGTCCCCGCCGAACACAGCGAGACACCGGAACGCCTCGCGGATCGGATACGGGAACGGCGCCGTCCGAAGCTCCTCCGGCTCGAGCGCGGCGAACTCGTCGACGACGGCGCGGAAGTGATCGAGCGTCTCGGCCAGACCGACCTGCCGGAGCGTGGCGAAGAACTCCGGCCGCCACGCGACCTGGTCGAAGTTCAGCTCCAGCGCCTCGTGGAGGAGCGACCGGACCTCGGCGTCCGCGAACCAGGGCGCGAGTCGGATCGCGATCCCGCCCCGCAGCCGCGCCGCCTCGCTCGACGGGCCGCGGAGCCCCTCCAGCGCTCCCTTCACGAACCGCTCGGTCGCCGCACGCGACGCGTCCGACAGCCCCTCGGCGCCGTGCGCCCGCAGGTACGAGACGAGGAACGGCGAGGAGGCGTACTGGAGGTCGGGGTCGTTCTCGGCGTTCCCGAGGAACTCGACCACCGCCTCGACCCGCGCCTCGACGTACTCCTCGGTCTCCGGCGCGGGCGGGGGGTCGTGCTGCGCCCCCGCCGGCGGACCGGACGCGAGCAGGGCGGCGAAGGGGACGAACCCGAGGCGGGAGCGGGACATGGGGAGCGGTCTCCGGGAGCGGGGGTGGACGGGGAAGGATAGCCCGAACTCCTTCCCGAGGGGGCCGACGTCACCTCGCCGCCGCCGAACGGGGCGCGAGATGGCGGCGAAGGGACTGACCATCATCGGGTCGGGCCCCGCCCTGACCACGATCGGCGCCATCCGACCGCCCTCGATCCCGTTCCTCCCGCCGGTCGACACGCTGATCCTCCGGGGACTGACGATCACCCCGTACTTCTCCTCCGGCCCGTTCCAGACGACCGTCGACTGCCCGATCCACGTGGAGGACGCGTCGTGGCTGCACGTCGAGGACTGCGTCCTCGTCGGCACCGGCCGGACCTGCGGGGCGTGGCTCGTCGACGTGAGGCACGCGAGCTTCGTCCGGTGCGAGCTCGTCGGCGCGAGCGGCTCCAACCCGATCCTCGGCGGGTACGCGGACGCGGTCCCCGCCCTGGACGTCCGGAGCGGGCTCTTCCCGCAGGCCAGCGTCCTCCTCCACGACTGCACGCTTCGCGGCGGCGACGGGTTCGGGAACCTCTCTTTCGTCACGGGCGGCGCCGGAGGACACGCGCTCTTCGCGTCGAACGCGCGAGTCCTCTCGTTCGGATCGACGTTCCAGGGCGGCGACTCCGGTCCGGCCCAGCCGGGTTCGGGCGGCCTCCCGGGGTCCGGAGCGCACCTCGTCCTCAACGCGTCGATCCAGCATCAGGGGAGCACCTTTGTGCCGGGCATCGACCCCGCCCCGGGGACGTCGATCGCGCCGCCGTTCCTCCTCGAGACGAACTCCACCGAGGTCCCCGTCCCGGGGACGCCCGCGCTCCTCGAGACCTCCGGGAAGACCCCGTCGGGTCAGGTCGCCACCCTCTCGCTCACGGGAGAGCCCGGGTCGATGGCGGCGCTCCTGCTCGGCTCGCCGTTCCCGTTCTTCGACGTTCCGGGGGTCCTCGGGCAGCTCGTGATGTCGGCGCCGCTCGCGGTCGTCGTCCTCCCGCCGCTCCCCGCGTCCGGGAACTGGTCCGTCTCGCTCTCGATCCCCGCGCTCCCGAGCGGCGTCCTCGCGGCGTCGGCGGGGGTGCAGGCCTACGTGATCCCCCCGTCCGGCGGCCCGATCGCCCTCACGAACCTCTCGGTCGCGACGGGGGTCGCGCCGGGGCTCTGATCGCGCCGCGCGGCCGGCCTCACAGCCCGTCGACTAAGTTCCCGAACGCCTCCTCAAACGCGTCCCAGTCCTCGTCGGACCAGCCGCCGAACGTCTTGTCGAACGCGAGCTGCCGGAAGACCCCCGGGAGTTCTTCGACCGGCTGAACCGGGACACGGTGCAGCAGCTCG
>JBICIB010000232.1:0-4402 GCA_043101415.1 Planctomycetota bacterium JB042
CGTGTGCTCTTCCGATCTGTTCGGGGATCCGACCGCGTGGGAGCTCGGCGTGGTCAAGGGGGCGACGCGGACCGACGAAGAGGGGCGGTTCCGGTTCACGGGCGTCGACCCGGGCGCGCTGCACGCCCTGGTGATCGACGGCGGCGGCGCGCGCGCCGACCTCCGGATCCTCGACGCCACCCCGAACAGCGGCGAGGAGCGGGACGTCGGCGACATCGTGATGCAGGCGTTCGTCACGTTCACCGGCAAGGTCGAGGACCTCGGGGGCGAGCCGGTCGCCGGCGCGCGCGTCCGGGCGACGAACATCCCGCCGATCGTGTTCCAGTTCGGGGCCGCCGACGTCGACCCGGACGGCGGCGTCCTGTACGACGCGCCGGGGAAGACCGGTCGGAAGTGGGGCGTCTTCCGGTTCCCCGCGGCGGCGCGGACGCTCCTCGAACGGCTCCCGGTCCCGTCGACCGAGACCCTGGAGGACGGGACGTTCGTCCTCGAGGGGGTCCCGATCGGGGTGGTGACGGTCCTCGTCGACGAGCCGGGGTTCGTCACGCTCGTCCACGGTCCGGTCCCGACGGGGGGCGGCGGCGAGCGCTCGATCGGCACGCTCACCCTGGACGCGGGGGACGAACTCGGCGGCGTCGTGCTCGACGGCGCCGGCGCCCCGGTGCCGGGGGCGGAGGTCCTGGTCGGACCGAAGTTCGAGCTGACCGACGACGCGGCGCTCCTCCGCCCCGGCGACGTGGCGGGGTCCGACGGCCGGTTCCACGTCGTCGGGGTCTCGGACGAGGACCAGTTCGTGGCGGTCCGGAAGCCGGGCGGCGTCGACTGGGTCGTGCTCGAGGACGTCTCCCCCGGCGCCACCGACCTCGAGGTCCGCTTCCCGGCCGAGCACTCCCTCCGCGTCCTCGCCGTCGACGCGAACGGGGGGACGATCGAGCGTCCGGCGCTCGTCCTGAACGAGATCGGCGAGGAGGAGGCGATCGTCGCCGCCGTTCTCGTCGGCCCGCGGCCGCTCGCGAAGCGGACGACGTACGACGAGGCGGGGGCCGCGGTGGTCGAGGGGTTGGGGCGTTCGCGGTACCGGGTCCTCGTGCGCGCGGACGGCTACGCGGCGAAGGACGTCGACGCGGACCTCCGCGAGGGGCCGGCCGACGTCCGGGTCGAGCTCGAGCCGGCGCGCACGGTCCGCGTCCGCGCCCTCCGCGGCGTCGACGGGAGCCCGGTCGAGTACGCCCTCGTCCAGGCGTTCGAGTTCGACGACGAGGTCGACATCGAAGGGCTCCCGTTCGCCAGCGGGCGCACCGACCCGGACGGCCGGGTCGCGCTGACCGGCGTCCCGGCGAAGGGGTGCAACCTCCGCGTGTCGCACCCGGCGTACGCGATCGCCGACCTGCCGGGGGTGGCGGCGGACATCGAGGTCGACGTCCCGCTCCTCGCCGGCGGGTCGATCCGGGGGCGGGTCCACGCCGGCGGCGAACCGCTCGACGCGCCGCGCTTCCTCGGCCTCGGTCCCGACGACAACGTGGTGATGCCTCGGATGGCGACGACCGACCTCGACGGGGAGTTCGAGTTCACCCGGCTCGCTCCCGGCGAGTACGAGCTCGTCGTCCTCCCGCGGTTCGCGAACGAGCGGGGCGTCGTCGACCTGTTCCAGGACATGTTCCTGTCGTTCGGGATGCCCGAGCGCCAGGTCGACGTCGTGGTCGTCGAGGGGCGGGAGACCGTCCTCGACATCGACGTCCTCGGCGTCGACGGCGACCTGCGGACGGCGCTCCTGAGCGGGCGGGTGCTGATCGACGGGCGCCCCGGCGTCGGGGCGAGCGTCACCGCGATGCCGCAGGGCGCCTGGGAGGGACGGAAGAGCACGCGCACGGACGGCGACGGACGTTTCGAGTTCGGGCAGGTCGCGATCGGTCCGACCGGGAAGGTGGCGCTCAGCGTCGCGCCGGCCGGGGTTCGGAACGACAACTGGTGGATGGGGGGGTTCTACCACCGGACGCTCCACCTCCCCGAGAACTCGACCCGGGTGCTGATGGTCGACATCCGGACCGGCCGGCTCTCCGGCCGCGTCGTCCGGGACGACGACGGCCGGGCGATCCCGCAGGCGCAGGTGATCGTCCGGAGCGCGCACCGGCCGCCGGGCTCGCAGTTCATGATCGACGGCAGCGAGCCGAGCGAGCCGCCGCCGCAGTCCGAGGAGCCGGCGCCGGCGAGCGCGCAGGTGGTCCAGACCGACCCGGACGGCCGGTTCGAGATCGACATGCTCCCCGAGGGGACGTACGTCGTCCAGGCCGAGGCGGACGGGTTCGCCGAGGCGACGGTCGCGTCGATCCGGGTCCCGATCGGGGGCGCGCCGCCGCCGGTCACGATCCGGATGGTCGGCGCGCTGATGGTCGCCGGCCGCATCGTCCTCCCGCCGGACGCGCCGGAGGGGAACCGCTGGCTGCAGTTCGAGAGCCGGATCGAGGGGAACGAACGGACCCGATGGACCGGCGTCGACGAAGGGAAGTTCGAGACGGACGAGCTCTCGCCCGGGGAATGGGACGTGATGCTGAACATCTGGGGTGACCCGGACGGACCTCGCCAGTACAAGGGGACGCTCGTCGTGCCCAAGGAGGGGCTCGCCGACGCCGTCGTCCACCTCACCGCGGTCGAGAGCTCCGAATGATCCCGTACGTCCTCGCGCTCGCGCTCGCCGCCCCGGCGGGCGACGACGTCTTCGCCCCCGCGTCCGTCGACGGGACCGCGGCGTCGCTCACCGCCGAACTGGTCGCGCCCCCCGGGATGCCGTTCACGATCGGCGTCCGGGCGCACGGGACGGCGGTGCGGCTGCGGAACGGCGACCCGCAGAAGGCGGTGGCGCTCCGCTCGATCGGGTGGCGTCACGGCGTCCCGAACGTCAACTGGCTCGTGCCGGTCCTCGGTCGGACCGTCGAGGAGCGGGACGGGACGATCGCGCTCGATCCGCTGGCGACGTCGCTCACCGAGATCCGCTTCGAGCACGGTCTGCTCCTCCCCGGCGAGGAGCTCGTCGTGCCGCTCGCGCTGCCGGTCGGTCCGGGGCCGACCCAGCGGCTGGACGTGGCGTACGCGATCGTCGGGAACGACATCCGCGGGTGGCGGACCGAGATCCTCCTGCCCCGGGTCGACGAGATGTCGCACGCCGTCTTCGGCCCGGTGACGACCGACGCCCTCGAGCTTCGACGCCTCGAGGGGGGCGGCCGCGCGCTCGCCCGGTCGACGATGAAGGAGGGGTACCTCCCGCTCGGCGAGGGGACGGCGACGTTCGAGGTCGCGGTCGACGCGGCCGACGCGCCGGAGAGGACCGGCGGGCTGACGGCCGAGGACGTGGCGGCGACGCTCTCCGGGACGGCCGACGTGAACGCCGCGTGGGAGTCGACGCTCCGCGCGTGGCTCGTCGTCGCCGCGGACGGCCGCGCGGCGATGATCGGCCAGCGGGGGATCGTCGAGTTCGGCGGCGGCTGGAGCCTCGCCGCGCCCGCGCTCGTCAACGCGGACGGCGAGGGGAACACGCGCGCGTTCCTCCACCCCGACGTCTTCGGCGACGTCGTCCCCGTCGCCCGCCCGAGCTTCGACGGCGCGTTCTACGTCCCCGGCGCGACGGTGCTCGGCCCGGGCGACCTCCGGAAGGTGCTCGAGCGCGCCCACGAGCGCGCCCTCGGCGTCCGCGTCGTCGCCGTCGACCCGAACGGCTTCGGCACCGAACACCTCCTCTCGATCGGCGTCGACGTCGACCCGCGGGGGCGCTGGATCGACCCGGCGATCGAACCGGAAGGGAGTTGACCGCTGCGCGCGGGGCGAGGAACGCGATTCGGGAACGTCTGCGCGTTCGCCACGGCGGCGGCCGGAGGAGGGACGAGCTGTCCTAGACGCTGCGCGGCTTGGAACGCGTTCGGGTACGTCTGCGCGTTCCCTACGGCGGCGGCCGGAGGAGGGACGAGCTCTCCGACCCGCTCTCGTCCTCGCGCGATGCGCCGGGCGTGGTTTCCGCGAAGTTTCGAGTCGCGCTGCGGGGTCGCTCTCGGAGCCTCATCCCTCCTCCGGCCCCGCCTCGCCCGCTTCGGACTTCCTCACCCGATTCCGGGTTGGAAAAGGGGGAGTTCGGTAGGGACCCATGGGATGGCGCTGGCGCGGTGTTCTGACGACCGTGTCGGTCGTCCGCGCCAGCGCCCTCTCGTTCCAGTCCTTCCTCTCCTTCCTTCGCCGTCTGCGCGTTCCCTACGGCGGCGGCCGGAGGAGGGACGAGCTGTCCTAGACGCTGCGCGGCTTGGAACGCGTTCGGGAACGTCCGCGTTCCCTACGGCGGCGGCCGGAGGAGGGACGAGCTCTCCGACCCGCTCACGTCCTCGCGCGATGCGCCCGGCGTGGTTTCCGCGAAGTTTCG
>JBICIB010000233.1:0-3298 GCA_043101415.1 Planctomycetota bacterium JB042
CGACCACCACGACGTCGACGTCGCGCTCGCGCCGGGCTCGCCCGACGCCTTCGACAAGATCCGCCTCCTGCGCGGCGTGCTCGAGCGGTTCCGCGGGACGGTCGAGAACCGCGGCGTCCGGCTCCTCGCCGTCGTCGTCCCGTCGGGGGTCGACCTCGATCCGGGGTCGGCGATCCGGGTCGATCCGGCGCGCTGGCCGACGTACGACCCGGCGCAGCTCGCGGAGACGTTTCGGGAGGCGTCCGAGTCGGCCGGAATCGAGACGCTCGACCTGTGGTCCGTCTTCCTCTCGGCCGGTCCGGAGGATCTGTTCGTCGGAGGGCTCGACTTCCACTGGAACGATCGCGGCCAGGCGCTGGCGGCGGAGCGGACGGCGGCGCGGCTCGCTCGGTGAGGGAGGCGAGGGGGCCGAGGAAGGCCCGAGGAAGGACAAGGAAGGACGGAGAGGCTCGGTGCGGGATTCCTGACCGGGCTCGCGGCGGGACGGCGCATGGGCCGGGGACGGGACGGCGGGTCGGGTCGATCTCCACGATCGGCCGGGTCCCACCGCCTCGCGCTCGGACCGGTCGGCCTCGGCGCTCTCCCCCTGGCACGGACGAGACAGGCTGACCGGTCCGCTCTTTGCTCGCGAGCTTTCTTCCGACGACCGGCGATCCGGTCCGTGTCCGCTCCCGACCCCGAACCGCTGGAGGTTCCGCATGACCGAGTCCTCTCCCCTGCCGTCCCCCCGTCGCGAGGGCCTCCTCGCCGGCTCCCTCGCCGCCGCGCTCCTCGCCGCGACCTCCTCGAGCGCCGAGGCCCGCCCGACCGAGGCGGCGCTCGACGTGACGTCCGAGCCGCCGCCGGCCGTCGTGTTCGACCTCGGAGCCCTCGAGGCGCTCGGGAACGAGGTCGGCGCGGCGGGTTCGTCGACCTTCTCCATCGACGACAAGTCGAAGGGGAAGTCGAAGAGCAAGTCGAAGTCGAAGAGCAAGTCGAAGTCGAAGTCGAAGAGCAAGTCGAAGAGCAAGTCGAAGTCGAAGTCGAAGAGCAAGTCGAAGTCCGGCGGCACGTTCGTCGCCTGAGCGGGGGCGTCGTCGGAGACGCAACCGTATGCCGCCACCGGAGCACGATCGACGTCGCGTCCTCGAGTCGTCGGACTGGGCCGAGACCCTGGCCGCCGCGTGGGGGAGCCGGCCGGTCGTGCTCCGGAGTCCGTTCGGAGGGCCGCTCTTCCGGGGCGACGAGTTCTTCCGCCTGCTGACCGGGATCCGCGCGGAGATCGAGGAGGGGGAGGGCGTCGACGTCGGCCTCTACGACCGGGACCGCGTGGCGCTCTCCGGATCGACCGCCTCCGACCGCACGCTCTCCCCGCTCGCTCCGCTCCTCCCCGAGCCGAAGGAGAAGAGCCTCGGCGCCTGGATCCGCCGCCTGCGGTCCGAGCCGCGGTTCGAGACGTTCGGGTTGTTCGTCAACGCCGCGCAGACGCACCGGCCGTTCTGGCTGGCGATGCGCGAGGTCCTCCGCGTGCTCGGCCGCCACGTCGCGGCCCCGACGTCGGCGCTGAACACGGACGTCTTCATCGGGAACTACCGGCGCACGACCTTCGGGGTCCATCGGGACCGGCTCGACAACCTCATGTACATGGTCCAAGGGCGCCGGACGATGCGCCTCTGGAGCGACGCCGTCTGGCGCGAGCGGACGGGGACGGAGTCGGAGGACGAGACGTTCCAGGAGTACGACGAGCACGTCGACGCCGCCGAGACGTTCGAGCTCCACGCCGGCGACGTCCTGTACTGGCCGGCCGACACGTGGCACGTCGGCGAGGGGGACGAGGAGGTCTCGATCTCGTTCAACCTCGACTTCCCGATCGCGGACGACGACGACCGGATCCATCCGGTGGTCCGGGAGGCGTTCACGGGGCTGATCGACCTCGCGGCCCGCGAGCTCGAGCCGCCGCCGCCGCGTCCGCCGCTCCTCGCCGAGGCGGCGACCGGCGCGGAGGAGCGCCGCATCGAGGCGTCGGTCGGCAAGCTCCGCGAGCTCGTCCGGTCGACGCGATTCGAGGTGACCGTCGCGCGGGAGTACCTGTCGCGGGTGACGGCGTGCGGCTTCGACGCGTTCCCGGCCGCGGACGAGCGGCGGGCGCTCGACGACGGGACGATCGTCGCCGGGGATCCCGCGTTCCCGATCCGGTCGATCGGCGTGGAGGACGTCCTGCTGGTGGGGGCGTGCGGCCACACCCGCGCCCTCCCCGACGTCCCCGTCGTGCGCGAGCTGATCGAACTCCTGAACGGCGGGGAGGCGCACCGCGCGGGCGACCTCCTCGACCGGTTCGCGGACCGATGGTCGGAGGGCGCGGGGCGGCGCGTCCGGCTGACGCGGGAGGTCGTGAAGGACCTGCTCGAGCACCTGATCGCGTGGCGGGCCCTCGCGACGCTCGACGTCGCCGCGCCGATCGGAGCGGCGGACGACCCGTGGGAGCCGCTGGGGCTCCGGTCGCCTCGATCGCTCGACGACGTGACGGCGGGGACCGAGGAGGTCGAGCGGGGGCGGCGGCTGGCTCGTTCCGAGGGGGTCGTCGTCGTGCCGGCGCTCGTGTCGGGCGATCGTCTCGTCGCCTGTCGCGAGCACGTCGCGCGCGCGCTCGAGTCCGCGCCGGACGAGACGCTCGGCCGCATCCACGCCCCTCGACTCCGCCACGACCTGCCGCTCGAGCTCGACTCGCCGGCGGGGGACGTCCTGCGCGAGGTCGTCGCGGCGCTCGCGCCGCTGCTCGTCGACCTGGTCGGAGCGGAGGGCCGGCTGGTCGAGTTCTCCTCGCTCACGAGCCGCCCGGGCGCGGTCGCGCAGGTGAAGCACCCCGACTCGACGATCGGCGACGACGGGACGGCCCGGCTCGTCACGGTCTTCGTCTCGCTCGAGGAGGTGACGGAGGAGAGCGGCCCGCTCGGCGTCTGGCCGGGGACCCATCGCTCGCGCTTCTTCGAGGACGACGCGTTGCGCGAGCAGGTCCTCGACCGCCGGCGGGAGCTGCACGTGACCGGGCCGGCCGGGACGGCGGTCGTCATGGACTCGCGCACCTGGCATCGCGGGCGGGGGAACCGGTCGGATCGCCCGCGGCCGGTCTTCTACTTCTCGCTGCTGTCGGCCGGCGAGCGCCCGAGCGGACCGACGTACACCATGCTCGAGCGCGACGGCGCCCCGCCGACGCTCTCCACGTTCCTCCCGCCCGTCCGGACCTGACGCGCCGTTCGCGCGCCGCGTCAGGGGGAGGTCGCGCAGACCGCGTTCGACGCGGCGTGCCCGAACGGTCCGG
>JBICIB010000234.1:0-10322 GCA_043101415.1 Planctomycetota bacterium JB042
CGCCCGCCCCCGCCTCGCCGGAGGTGCCGAACGACTGCGGGGGCCCGGGGCGGAGCTCCCGGTCGTGGCGGACGACGTGGTATCGCCCGGGGATCAGCCGCTCGAACCGGAACCGCCCGTCCGCCCCGACGCGCGCCGTCCGCGCGTACCCGTCGCCGCGCGAGATCCCGACGATCGTCCCGGCCGCGGACCGCCCCGGCGGCGGCAGGACGCGCCCCGCCAGGACGCCTCCCTCGCCGAGGCGGACGTCGAGCGGCGCCACTCCGATCGTCGGCTCGTACTCGAACGGCCCGATCTCCGCCGGGGCCGCGCCGTCGGCCTCCACCCGGACCACGTACGCGCCCGCCTCGCGCAGCGTCAGGACGAACGACCCGTCCGCGTCGGTCGCCCCCTGCGCTTCCCGCGGCGGCGAGACCCGGACCGGGAATCCGTCGGCCTGGGTCCGAACGGTCGCCATCCGATGAACCCGGACCGACGCCCCCTCGACCGGGTCTCCGTCGAGCGTGACGACGCCGGTCAACGGGGGGAGCGTCCGGAGCGCGACCTCGACCCTTACGTCCGCGAGGACGCGGGCCGGATCGAGCGGGCCGACCTCCGTCCTCTCGTGGAACGGCGCCTCGACCACCAGCGTGAACGGCGAGTCCGGGAGCTGCAGCGCGACGCGTCCGTCGGCGGTCTCCGCGAACGTGTTCACGCGCGACTCGCCGGTCCTCGTGAACGCGCTGAACTCCGGCAGCGCTCCATCGTTGCCGCCGATCGCGACGACGTCGAACGTCCGCGACGGGCGGAGCCGGAGCGTCACCCGATCGCCGGGACGGATGTCGACCGCCTCGCTCGCGCGGAACTCGCCGGCGGGAGACGTCGCGAACAGGCGGTGCGCCGTCACGACGTTCGCCACGATCCGGAACGTCCCGTCCTCGTCCGTCCGGGTCGAGCCGCTCACGCGGGCCCGGCCGAGCGTCGCCGCGTAGTTCACGCTCGCGCCGGACACCGGCGCCCCGTCCGGGTCGACGACGACGCCGTCGATCCACGGCGGGCGTTCGGCCGCCGGAGGGAGGGAGATCCCGACCCCCTCGACCAGGTCCCCGGCGCCGAGTTCGAGCGCCGCGGAGTGTCCCCGTTCCTGATCGGCCCCGCGCGCCTCGATGCGGACCGCGCCCGCGGGGACCCCCGACAGGTGGAACCTCCCGGCGGCGTCGGTCGTCGCGCGCGCCTCGGAGTTCAACGCCTCCGCGGTCATCGGCTTCCCGTCGACGAGCACCACGGACCAGACCTCCGCGTCCGCCGCGGGGCGGCCGTCCGCGTCCTCGACGCGACCGACGACGGTCGCGCCCGGACGGAGCACGACGTCGCCGAGCGGGACGTCCTCCCCGAGCACCAGCCGCGCCCGGACCTCCTCGGTCGTGTAGCCCGCCCGGGAGACCCGGAACGTCGCCTGGTTCCCGAGCCACGGCACGAGCGCCTCCGGCACCTCCCCGGTCATCCGGACCGTCCCGTCCGCCGCCGACGACGCCCGATGCCCCGGGACGTCGGTCAGCTCGACCGTCGCCCCTTCGAGCGGGCGGCCGGACGGGTCGACGACGCGCGCCGTGATCGCCGCCGACCGTTCCTCCGCCGCCGCCGCGACCTCCTCCGCCGCGACGGCCGCGCCCTTCGCCGCCTCGATCCGCTCCGGCGCCGGCGCCGCCGCGGCGGGCCCGCCGTCCGCGTCCTCCCCGCCGACCGCCGGCGCCGCCGCCGCGACCTCTCGCGCCGGATCGTCCGTCTCCGTTCGTCCGCCGCCGCTCGGGGCCAGCCAGACCGCCGCGCCCACCACCAACATCGCCGCCGCACCGTACGTCGCCTTCACGAGGAGTCCTCCTGCCGTCAGGGCGAGGCCGCCGGCCGCGACGCCCGCCTCCTGTCGCGCGAGCGGCAGGAGCGCGGCGCACCAGGCCCGGCGGTCCCCGCCGTATTCCCGGTCGAGACGACCCCGGAGCCGGTCGAGCCCCTCCTTCAACCGCCACCGCACCGTCCCTTCCGGGACGCCTTCGCGGCGCGCGATCGCGGCGGAGCTCTCCCCCTCGAAATGGCGTCGCAGCACGGTCGAGCGGAACGGCTCGTCGAGCTCGAGCGCGAGGCTCGCGACCCGACGGGACAGCTCGACCCGCTCCGCCAGCGCGGCCGTCGACGGACCTTCCGTCGGCGCGCCGCTCGCGATCTCGTGCCGCTCGCGGGTCGCCTCCTTCCGCCGCTGCTGACGCAGGGTGTTCCGGAGGACGGTCGCGAGCCAACCGCGCGGGCTCCGCGCGTCGCGGGGCGGCCGGCGGAGCGCCGACAGCCAGGTCTCCTGGACCAGGTCGTCGGCCGCCTGCCCGTCCCGGACCAGGCTCCGGGCCAGGCCGGAGATCCACGCGGACTCGCGGAGCAGATCGTCGATCGAGAGGGAGGAGTCGTCGTTCATGTCACGCCGGGAATGCGCCCCGTCGCCCGACCGTTGGCGTCCTCGTCCCGAAAATCGAGGCTCGGGGCCCGCGGAGGCTCGATCCTCCCGTCCTCGGTCCCTCGGATCGATCCGCGGCCCGAAACCCGCTCGATCGGCCCGGCTCCAGGGGCGTTCGCCCCGTTTTTTCGGTCGTCCGCATTTCAGATTCGAGACATCGCCGTCCGATGAACGCGTCGCAACAGGAACTCATCTCCCCCGGTAGAGGATCGCCCATGCCTGTCCGAATGAAAGTCGAAGTCGAGCCCGGGTCGGTCGACCCGACCCAGTTCCCGTACGACCTGGTCGTCCGCGTCGCGGACGACGGCGTGCCGCCGCCGGCGGCCGACTCCGACGTCGCGCTGACCGTCGCGACCGCGAACCTGGAGACCCGGTCGCCGACGTCGCCGCAGTACGACTCGCGGAAGTCGCTCGTCAGCGGCGACCCGTCGCAGACCCCCGGCTACCTCGAGTTCACCTGGAACGACGTCCTCCTCGACCAGAGCAACGAGATCCGGGTCCCGGTCCGGACGCTCCTCGCGCCGCTCGACGTGCCGGTCTCGTTGCGGGCGGAGTCGCTCACCGCGATCCCCGACGCCCCGGCCGGCACGCTGTACGGCGACCTTCAGACGGTCACGGTCCCCGCGATGTCGTCCTGCGGCTCGCCCTGAGCCCGCCGGCGTCTCACGGACATCGTCTCTCGATCTCGGCGAGGACGGCCAGGACGGCCGGATCCTCGCCGAGCTCCTCGCGAAACCCGGGCGCCGACAGGATGCGCCGAGCGAGACCGCAGTCGTCGTCCTCGCCCGAGCCGCGGCGCGCCAGCGCTTCCGCGTAGTTCAGGCGGAGCACCGGGTCGACGTCCCCTCCTTCGTCGAGGATCTCCGCCACGGTCCGCGCGGAGTCGTCCGCGTACCGCTCCTCGCCGATCTCCGTCCCGGTCGCGAAGCGCCCCACGTGGATCGCCACCCGGAGGTTCCGGTAGGTCGTGTTCTGCAGCCGGCGCCACGTCGCGAGGCCGGTCTCCCGGACGCTCCACGCCGAGCGGTACGAAGCCTGCGCGGCGTCGAATCCGAGGAACGCCTCCCGGAACCGGCCCTCGTACCAGTCCTCGTTCGCGCGGAGCGTCCGCGCGGGCGCGTGATCCGGGTCGAGAGCGAGCGCGCGCTCGAGCTCGGCCATCCCGCGCGCGGTCGCGCGCCGGTTGAGAAGGCTCCTCGCTGCTTCGTACGCGGCCTGGCCATCGAAGAGCGCGTCGACGTCCGCATCGAGACCGGCCTCGGCGAAGATCCTCCGCGCCTCCGCGTCGTCCTCGGCCCGCACGATCCACGCGATGCCGACCAGCAGGACCTCCCCCGACAGGTTCGTCGGCGCGAGCTTCCTCCCGCGCCGCGCGTCCGCGAGCGCCGGCCCGAGCCTCCCCTGCTTGAGCTGCGCCATGCCGCACAGCAGCCAGGCCGTCCCGTCCTCCGGCGTCTCCTGAAGCAGCTCGTCGAGCATCGCGAACGCCTCGCCGAATCGTTGCAGCTTCAGGAGCACGCGGCCGATCGCGCGCGCGCGCCGGCGTCGGTTCGGCGGATCCAGGCTCTCGGGAGGGATCTCCCGCAGCGCGCGCAGGGCCTCGCTCGGCGCCGACTGGAGGGCGAGGAGCTGCGCCTCGATGAACGGGTAGTTCCGGCTCCGCCGCGCGAGCGAGTCCAGGTATCGCGCGAGCACCTCCGCCGCATCGTGCTCGCGCTGGAGGTAGCGGAGGCACCGGTAGAGGCCGAGATACGGTGCTCCCGACCCGTCGTCCCGTGCGATCGACCTCTCGAACGCGGCCGCCGCCTCGTCCCATCGGCCTTCCGTGAGACGGACGAGGCCGAGGTGCCGCAACCCGCGGGGCGACTCCCGGTCGCCTCCGCCGACGTCGAATCCGCGCGCCCTCGCCGCGGCCAACGCCCGCCGCCGGTCCTCCTCCAGACCGAACGACTCGTACGCCGCCGCCAGCTCGAGGTGGCCGGTCGGATCGTCGGGACGCCGGGCGATCGCCTCCCGGAGCACGACGAGCACGGACTCGAGCTCGCCGTTCGCGACGTCGATCGCCGCCTGGTCGAAGAGGGCGCTCAACTCGAGGAGTTCGACGCGCGACCGCTCCTCGGCGTACCTCACGGCCAGCCATCCCAAGAGCGCCGCCAGCACGACCGCCGCCGCGGCGACGAGCGGGAACCGGGCGCGGTGGACGCGCCGCGCCGCGCGGCGCGCGTGGACGGCGTGGGAGGCGCCGGTCTCCTCGCCTCGGCCGAGCCGGAGGAGCTGGTCGCGGACGGCGCCGGCCCGCGGGCGGAGCTCGGGCCGTTTCTCGAGCGTGTGGAGCACGAGCGTCTCGAGCCCCGCCGGCGCCTCCGGCACGAGCGTCCGCAGCCGGGGCGGCTCCTCGCCGGCCACCGCGCGGCGCTGCGCCTCGAACGTCGCGTGCCGGAACGGCGGCGCGCCGGCGAACAGCTCGTGGATCATCACGCCGAGCGCGTAGACGTCGCTCGCGGGGCCGACCCGACGCACGTCTCCGTCGAGCTGCTCGGGCGCCATGTACGCCGGCGTCCCGAAGACCGCCCCCGACTTGGTGAGCGACGAGTCCGCGCGCAGGTCGCGCGCGAGACCGAAGTCGATCAGGAAGGGGTGGCGGTCCTCCTTCCGGATCATGACGTTTCGCGGCTTGACGTCGCGATGGACGACGCCGCTCGCGTGCGCGTGCGCGAGCGCGTCGGCGACGGCGGCGAGGAGGGCGATCCGTTCGTCGAACGGCCAGGCGTCCGCCCCCGGGTCGTCCGGCGCGCGGAAGCCGGCCGAGACGACGTCGGCGAGCGTGTAGCCCGCGATCGCCTCGAAGGTCATGACCCACGCCCCGTCGAGGACGCCGATCTTCCGGGCCGGGAGGATGTTCGGGTGGTCGAGCCCGAGACCGATCTCCCCCTCCCGCTGGAACCGCCGGCGCTCCTGCTCCGAGAAGGTCGTCCCCGGGCGGAGGATCTTCAGCGCCACGCGCCGCGACGGATCGTCGTCCGGCGCCGCGAGGTAGACGGCGCCGGAGCCCCCCTCGCCGAGCTTCTTCAGGATGCGGTGCCCGGCGACCCGGTGCGGCGGCGGGTTGGACATGAGGCGGGATCATAGAGGAGGACGCCGCCGAGCCGGAGCCCTCGTCTCCGGCGCCGTGGGAACGGCCGCTGGCGTGTCACCGGGAAACCGGTTCTCATGGGCCGCTCGAGGAGGAGCCCCATGAACCGATCGCGTCCCTCGTCCCTCGTCCGCTCCGCGGTCCGTCCCGTCGCCGCCGCGCTCGCCGTCGCCGGCGCGCTCGCGCTCGCGTCGCCCCCGGCCGGGGCCCAGAACTCGGTGCAGATCGCGCCCGACGTGATCCACCCGCCGACGTCCGCCCGCAAGACCCTGGTCCGTGACGCCCAGGGGTTCCTCCACTGCGTGTTCGTCGAGAACCTCCCGAACGGCGATCGGCCGGTGCGGCTGGCGACCTCGTTCGACGGCGGCACGAACTGGACCGTCACGCCGGTCGTGTTCAACGACGCGACGTCGGCCCTGAACGGGACGTTCCCGACCAACGCATGCAACGCCGCGATCGACGAGCAGGGGAACCTCCACGTCGTGTGGGGCGCGTATCACTACTCGTCGAACTACGCCCAGTACTACCGGCGCCACGACCTCGGCGCGGGGACCGCCGGGCCGATCGTCGACCTCTCGGCGGCGTTCGGCCGCTCGGCGTCGACGCGCACCGACGCGATGGCGATCACCGTCGACGCGAACGGCCGCGTCTACATCGTGCTGCAGGGGACGACGAGCTGGGAGGACCACCTCGCCGTCAGCACGCAGCCGTTCAACGCGCAGAACCAGTTCCAGGACCTCGGTTCGGTCTCCGGCGGGTACTCCGCGCAACAGACGAAGCTCGCCGTCGACGCGACGAACCGGGTGCATTGCGCCTTCTATCGCAACCAGCCGCCCGGCGTGATCGCGCACCGGATCTGGACCGGCACGGCGTGGGCGGGCGCGAGCGTGACGGTCGGCGGGACGTCGGGGGTGAACGACTACCACCCGAGCCTCGTCGCCGACGCCCTCGGCGCGGTGCACCTGGCGTACGTGCGCGACGCCGCGTCGCCGCCCGCGGTGATCGAGTACCGGCGGTACGACGGCACCACGTGGGAGGCGCCGATCGGCGTGGCGACGTTCACGTCGACGCAGCTCGCGGGGAGCACGACCGACGTGATGGCGCTCGCCTGCGAGGAGAGCACCGGCCACGTCTACCTCACCTACCGCGACTACGCGGGCGCGGGCGACCTCGTCCTGGTCGAGAAGGCGAGCGGGGCGTCCGCGTTCACGAAGGTGCACACCCTCCTGCCGGCGTCCGCCGGGAAGAACGCGTACGTCCGGCCCGGCCTGCGCGGCCAGCTCTTCCCGAACTCCGCCCGAGCCGAGCACCGGTTCGGCCTCGTCGTCCGGGTCGGTACGGCGTCGCCGTACGAGTTCCGGTACGTCGACCTGTTCGGCGTCCCGGGGGTCGAGATCGTCGGACAGGGCTGCCCGGGGAGCGGAGGGTTCGTGCCGAAGCTCGCCGTCACGAGCGGCACGCCGATGGCCGGGGCGCCGATCGCGCTCGTCCTCTCCGACGGCCTCGGCGGCGCCCTCGCGGTCCTCCTGTTCGGACTCGACAAGGGAGAGACGCCGCTCGGATTCGGCTGCTCGCTCCACCTGACCGGCGTCCTCCCCCCGGCCCCCGTCGTCCCGCTCGGCGGGAGCGGCCCGGGGACCGGCACCGTGACCCTCCTCGGCGCGCTCCCGAGCGACATCGGCGGGAACTCGTTCGCCCTGCAGGCGTTCGTCCTCGACGCCGCGGCCCCGCTCGGGTTCGCGCCGACGAACGGGCTGAAGCTGAACGTCCCCTGACGGGCGGTGGCTCCGTCGCGCGGACGATCCGCCGGCCTCCCGCGCGGCGGGGAGCGCGCGGGGCCGGGGCCGGTATGCTGCGCGGCCCGACCCCGCCGTCCCCGAGAGGAGCCGCCTTGATCGTCCCCCGCACGTCCCGTGACGAGATCATGGGCAAACTCCGCGCCAAGGTCGCGGCGAGGAAGCCGGTCTGGATCGCCAGCGCCGGGAGCGGCCTCGTCGCCCAGCTCCTCGAGCAGGCCGGCGTCGACTGCGTGAACACCTTCTCCGGCGCCCGTCTCCGCGCGAACGGGATGGGGACGATGTCGATGCTCTGGCCGATCCTCGACTCGAACCGCCAGACGCTCGACTACACCGCGCAGGACATCCTCCCCGCGATGACCGGCGCCGCGTTCGTCTGCGCCTGCCTGAACGCGAACGACCCGCTGAAGGACATGCGCGTCGTCCTCGACGAGTGCCGCCGGATCGGCGTCGAGTCGGTCTCGAACATC
The DNA here is from genome assembly GCA_043101415.1 of Planctomycetota bacterium JB042. GTDB lineage: Bacteria > Planctomycetota > B15-G4 > B15-G4 > JADJEK01 > JAUIEL01. The sequence continues at coordinate 7,882 of JBICIB010000234.1, forward strand.
GGCCCCTCGATCAGCTACGTCGACAAGGGGAGCCAGATCCGGAAGGTGCTGACCAAGAGCGGGATCACGTTCGAGCAGGAGGTCGAGTTCCTGAAGCTCGCCCGGGAGATGGGGTTCGTCACGATCGGCCTCGCGTTCGACGAGGAGGACTCGTGCCGCCTCGTCGGCGAGGCGCAGCCGGACGTCTTCTGCTTCCACGCCGGCACCACGAAGGGCGGCCGGAAGGGGTACGACTCCGGCGAGACGATCGACGAGACGGCGGCGCGGACCGAGCGCGCCAACGAGAAGCTCCGCGCCCTGAAGGACGACGTCGTCCTCGTCGCCCACGGCGCGGCGATGGAGACCCCCGAGGACGCGCAGTACATCCTCGACCACACGACGTGCGAGGGGTTCTGGACCGGGTCGTCCACGGAGCGCCTGCCGATCGAGCGGGCGATCCAGGAGACGGCGGCCCGGTTCGCCGCCCTCGGCTTCCCCGACGGCGGCGGCGCGTGACCGCCGTCCCCGCGCACCGGAGCGGACCATGACCTCCCCCACGATCGCGATCCTGGCCACCCTCGACACCAAGGGGCGCGAGGTCCGCTACCTGACGGAGCAGCTCGAGCGCCTCGGCGGACGCGCCCGGATCGTCGACCTCGGCGTCCGCGGCGCGCCCGGCCTCCCGCCCGACGTCTCGCGGGAGGAGGTCGCCGCCGCCGCCGGCACGACCGTCGACGCCCTCGCCGCGGGGGACGACGCGGACGCGGCCGGACGCGCGATGGCCGAGGGCGCGGCGGCGCGGATGCTCGCCGAGGTCGACGCGGGGACGGTGGACGGCGTCCTCGGGCTCGGCGGGCTGCGCGGCACGGCGGCGTGCACCCACGTGATGCGCGCGCTGCCGTACGGCGTCCCGAAGGTGATGGTCTCGACCGTCGCGTCGGGCGACACGTCCGCCTACGTCGACGTGAAGGACGTCACGATGATGTTCGCGGTCGGCGACATCCTCGGCCTGAACGCGCTGACGCGCAAGCTCCTCGCCAACGCCGCCGGCGCCGTCTTCGGCATGGCCTCCGTCGACGTCACCCTCGAGACCGCGGCGCGCGACAAGCCGCTGATCGGCATGTCGAACCTCGGCGTCCTGACCCGCGGCGCGATGCGCGCCCTCGAGCGGTTCGAGGCGAAGGGGTACGAGGTCGTCGTCTTCCACGCCGTCGGCTCGGGCGGCCGCGCGATGGAGGAGCTGATGCGGCAGGGGGTGATCGGCGCGGTGTTCGACTACGCGATGGGAGAGATCGCCGACGACGTGTTCGAGGGGCTCCGCGCCGGCGGGCCGACGCGCCTCACCGTGGCCGGCGAGCTCGGCCTGCCGCAGGTCCTCTGCCCCGGCGGCTGCGAGCACCTCGGCGTCCTCGTCGACCCGCCGAACACGGTCCCCGAGCGGTACCGCGACCACGCCTCCGTCTTCCACAACCCGGTCGTGTTCGTCCCCCGCCTGAAGCCGGACGAGTTCGTCCGGGTGGCGGAGGAGATCGCGCGGCGGCTCGGCGCCACATCTCGAGACGCGGCGATGATGCTCCCGCTCGGCGGCACGGGGCGGTACGCGATGGAGGGCGGCCCGCTCCGCGACGAGGCGGGGGACCGCGCGTTCTTCGCCGCCCTGAAGGCCGCGCTCCCGCCGGCGATCGAGGTCGTCGAGCGGGAGACCCACGCCGAGGACCCGGCCTTCGTGGACGAGTGCGTCGACCGCCTCGTCGCGATGATCGAGGCGCGGCCGTGAGCCCTCGTCCCGGACGCGCGCGGTGATCGACGGGCTCGACGACCTCCGGAACCCGAACGGCGAGCGCCTCGACGCCGTCCACACGGCCGCCGCGCCCGGCGTCTCGTCTCCGGCGGGCCCGGGCGCTCTCGTCGTCGTCGCCCACGGCGTCACGTCGCACCACGACCGCCCGTGGCTCGTCGCCCTCTGCGACGCGCTCTCCGCCGCCGGCGTCGCGTCGGTCCGGTTCTCGTTCGCCGGCAACGGGCGGTCCGAGGGGCGCTTCGTCGACGCCACGATCTCGAAGGAGGTCGACGACCTCGGCGCCGTCCTCGACCTCCTGGTCGACCGGGCGGGACGCCGCGTCGCGTACGCCGGGCACAGCATGGGCGGCGCCGTCGGGACGCTGCGCGCGGCGGACGACGACCGCGTCGCCGCGTTCCTCTCGCTCGCCGGCATGGTGCACGTCACGCGGTTCGTCGACCGCCACTTCGGCGACCTCGTCCCGGGCCGCGACGTCATGCTCGGGAAGCCGGACTGCCCGCTCTCGCGCGCCTTCGTCGACGACGCGCGGCGGATCGGCGACGTCCTCGACGCCGCGCGCCGTGTCCGGTGCCCCTGGCGGATCGTGCACGGGACCGCGGACGAGATCGTCCCGTTCGCGGACGCGGAGGCCGCCGTGGAGGCGTCGGGCGGACGCGCCGAG
>JBICIB010000235.1:0-7259 GCA_043101415.1 Planctomycetota bacterium JB042
GCGGACCGGCACGGGGCCCGCGTCGACGGCGGGGCGGTGTCGTTCACGGCGGCGGCGAGCGGGGCGAGTCTCCTCGAGGACGTGCGCGCGGATCGGCGCCGGATCGGCGGCGTCGCACCGGTCGAGGTGACGGCGCACGTCGGCGGCGCACGGCTCTCGTCCGGCTTCGACGGACGTCGGGTGGTGCGGGTCGAGCGCCGAGGCGCGCTCCGCTCGACGGTCCGGATCGCGGGTCGCCTGGCGGACGAGGAGGGGGTCGCCGGCGCGAGCTACCGGCTCCGCCTGACGGTGACGCTCGGCTCCCCGATCGTGGGCGGCGACCTCCTCGTCACGCCGCTCCGGACGGAGGGATCGGCGACCGACCTCGCGCTCGACCTCCCGGTCGACGTCGGGCGCGGGCGGCGGGCGCGGATCGTCGGCGCGGCCGGGGCGGGGCGGTTCGCCTGCGGACGCGACGGCGCGGCCGTCGTCTGCCGGGACGGCCAGGTGGCGGTCGGGATCGCGGGCGGCGCCCGGATCCCCGTCGACCCGGCGCTCCGGCTCGGCGTCGTGGTCGACGGCCGCCGGCGTCTGGCCGCGGGGGCGGTCCAGTCGCGGCTCCGGGCGCTCGCGCCGCGCGCGGTCGCGGCGACGCCGGACGGGCGGCTGCGCGTCGTGCTGCAGTCCGGCGACGGCCGGTGGGACGCGGGGGTCCCGTGGCGGTCGCGCTTCGCGTGGTTCCTCGGCCGTTCCTCGGACGCGGGGCGACACCTCGGCGCCCTGGCCGCCGAGCCGCGGTCCGGGATCCGTCCGGCGCCGGGCGCGCTGGCGGCGGCGGTCCCGGGGCGGGTCGCGTTGGGCGTCGCGCCGCTCGGCGTGCCGGACGATCCGACCCCGCGCCTCCTCGCCCGCGTCGACGAGGCGATCCTCGGCGAGTGGGGCGACCTCGACCACGGCGACTACCGCCACCCGTGGGGCTGGGCGAACCTCGAGTACGACCCGGCCGCGGCGTTCCTCCTGCGGGGGCTCGCGTCCGACGACGCGCGGCACGGCGCGGTCGCGCTCGCCATGCTCGACCACTGGGTCACGCACGACCGGTCGCGCGGGGAGGGGGGCGTCCCGGCCGGGCTCCCGTTCCAGCACGGGCGCGAGCACCGCTCCCTCACCTGGGAGGCGGGGCACGTCTGGGCGGAGGGGCTCGTCCTCGGGGCGATCGCGCTCGGCGACCCGGACCACCGCGCGGCGGCGGTCGCGCTGCGGGAGGCCCTGGTCGGGGTCGTCGGGGACCGGCCGCGGTTCGTCGCCGAGCGCGAGTACGCCTGGTCGCTGCTCGCGCTGGCGGACCTCTCCCTGCTCGGGCCGGACCGGGCGGCCGAGGCGGCGGCGCGGGAGCTGTTCGATCGACTCGCGGCGCGGCAGGACCCGGGCGGGTGGTTCCGGATCGACTCCGCGCACGGCGAAGGGGGGGCCGCGTGGTCGGTGACGCCGTGGGTGACCGGAGGGATCACCGCCGAGGCGATCGACCGTCACCGTCGGCGGACCGGCGACCGGCGGGCGGAGGTGGCCCTCGAGCGGATCGGCGCGTTCCTCGCCGGCCCGGCCCGCCTCGAGGACGGGTCGTTCGCGCGGCGCGTCCTGTTCGCGCCCGGGAACGCGGCGCCGATCGCGAAGAGCGGGCGCTCGGGGGCGGTCGACGAGCTCCTGATCGCGGCCGGCCTCGGGCGGGTCGCGGCCGCGGGGGGAGGGAGCCCGCACCGGGCGCTCCTGGAGGAGGTCCTGCTCCGCGCCGCGACCGGGCTCGCCCGGGGACGGGTCACGCCGAACGCGGCGGCGCGCGCGCTGGTGGCGGTCCGCGCGCTCGCCGACGCGCGGGCGCGGAGCGGAGCGGGACCGTGACGGGAGGCGACGGTCAGTGCGTCGAGCCGACGAGCGGGCGGAGGCGGATCTCCCCCTCGTACTGCAGGCGGCCGCGCTGGACGTCGACGGCGAGCCGCTCGTGCGTCGCCTCGGTCACCGCGTAGTAGAAGTTCTCGAACGAGTCGACCGCGACGTCGTCGATCCGCGTGATCAGGTCTCCCCGGCGGAGGCCGAGCCCCTCGGCCGGACCGCCGACCTGGACGCGGACCACGAGGACGCCCTGGAACCTTCGGTCGTACGCGTCCCGGTCGGCGACCTGCAGACCGAGGCGCTTCCACAGGATCTCCTCCGGGTTCTGGCTGTACGTCCCGAGGCGCACGTCGAAGCGTCTCGTCTCGCCGTCTCGGTCGACCAGGAGGGAGATCTCCTGACCGGGTTCGGTCCGGAGCATCCGCTTGTTGAAGTCGAAGACGCTCGCGATCTCGCGGGGACCGACCCGCCGGATGACGTCCCCGGGGCGGATCCCCTGCCGATCGGCGGGGCTGTTCGGCTCGACGAAGTGCACGCGCGGTTCGCCGCCGGCGCCGGGACGGACGCGCGCGCCGAGGTAGACGCCGTTGATCTGGGTGTAGTTCGTCAGGCGCTCGAGGAGGATCGTCCGGATCCGGTCGGCCGGGATGGCGAAGCCGATCGCCTCGGTCCCGTACTGGACCATCGTGTTGACGCCGATCAGCTCGCCGTGGATGTTCACGAGCGGCCCGCCGGAGTTCCCCGGGTGGAGCGCGGCGTCGGTCTGGATGAAGTCGACGAAGCTCGTCCCGGCCGGCGTCCGGAGGGCGCGGTTGGTCGCGCTGACGATCCCGCGCGAGACCGTGCTCTCGTGTCCGTACGGGTTGCCGATCGCCACCACCGTCTCGCCGATCATCACGTCGGTCGCCGTGCCGAGCGGGACGTGCGGGAACGGCCCGTCCCCTCGGATCCGGAGCAGGGCGAGGTCGTTCACCTGGTCGATCCAGACCACGTCCGCCTCCGCCTCGGCGCCGTTGAACGTCACGCCGACCTCCTCGTGGGCGAGCGAGACGACGTGGGCGTTCGTGACGACGTACCCTTCGGGGTCGATGACGACGCCCGAGCCGAGGCTCTGGGTCTTCTGGTTCGGGCCGTAGAAGAACCGGAAGAACGGGTCGCGGATCTCGCGGGTCCCCGTCGACTGGATGTTCACGACCGCCGGTCCGACCCGCTGGACGACCTCGACGATCGGCGTGACGCGGGCCTGCCGCCGCGCGGCCTCGTCGGCGGGGACCGGCTCGTCGGCGCGGGCGAGGGAGACCGCGCCGGCGGCGAGGAGCGTCGTCAGGAGCACGGCGGCGCGGACCATCGACAAACCTCCGAACGGGGGAACGGGGGAACGGGGCGGACGGATCATCGCCGATACGGCGACCGCGCCGAAGCGTTGGAGGATCGGCCGAGACGGATCGAGGGCCCGGGCGTCGCTCGGACGGCCGGGCCCCGGATCCGCGAGGGGCGTCCGTTCAGGCGTTCTTCCAGGCCTTCTTGAACTTCCGCCAGTCGAAGACGTCGGTGTCGCCGTCGCCGTCGAAGTCGGCCTCCTCGTCCCCGGCGAGGTAGTCCGCCTTGAACTGGCTCTTGTCCGCGCCGTCGACGTCGCCGTCGAGGTCGTAGTCCGCCGCGTGGTACGTCTTGAAGTCGCACTCGGCGTTGCCGCGCTGCGAGTCCGGGCTCCCGGACGGGGCGTACGCCTGCGCCTCGGCGCTCCCGTCCAGCGTGTACGTCCCGGCGTCGATCCAGCCGGTCCGGACGATCGTGGTCCATCCGCCGTAGCTGCCGTCGACCTGGAACTCGGTGCCGGCCGCGCCGGAGAGGCGGACGGACGACGTGTTGTACCCGTAGCTCGTGTCGGCGTGGGCGTACACGATGTAGCGGAGCTTCTCGGTCGTGGTGAAGGTCACCTCGTAGTCGCCGCGGCCGAGCGCGTCGGACTGGAAGAGGTTGCCGTAGGCGTCGGCCCAGACGTCGAGCGTGAAGTAGAGCGAGTCGGGGTCGATCTGGGACTCCTGGTACGCCTGGCCGCGGCCGACGTGGCTGCCGTACCACTCGTAGAGGTCGGCGTCGACGGAGTCGATCCACTCTCCGGACGTGGCGGCCGTCGACGCGGAGTCGGACGTCCCGTCGTTGAATTCGTAGTCGTAGCCGAACGCCTGGGCGTACAGCGAGCGGTCGGCGTCGGTGACGTTCAGGTTCTGGGCGCCGGCCACGGGCGCGAGCGCGAGGAGGACGAGGGAGCTGCGGAGCATCGGTTCTCTCTTTCCCTTCTGGGGTTCGTTGGGACGGGGATTCGACGGTCGGTCGGTGAAGGAGGGTCCGGGGATCTCGTGGAGTTCCGTTGAAGACCTCGCGTCGGGGTCGAGACCTCCGGAAACGCGGCGGCCGATCGGACGGGCGAACTCCGACCCGGAGCGTGCGAAGGGCCCTCGCGGGGCGAGGTCCGCCTCGGCACGTGATTCGCCGGAACTCCGGGGCTCGGCGCGCCCTCCGTCCGCGCCGAACGGTCCCGGACAAGGAATGACCGGGACGCAGGAGACGATCGGGCGACGCTCGCGTGTCGGACCGATCCCGACGGAGGAGGAACCCAACCCCATGTCGTCCCCGCATCCTTCCGTTCCGAGGCGTCCGGCGGCCGTCCTCGCCGTCTCGATCCTGGTCCTCGCGCTCGCTCCCTCGGCGTCTCCGGCGGACGTCCACTGGACCTCCGTCGCCGCCGTCCCCGACGCGGCGGCGCCGGCGCCCGCGTTCCCGGTGACGTTCGTCTTCGGCGGGATCGCGACCGACTTCGTGTTCGATCCGCCGGCGCGCTTCGACGAGCGCGCGGACGGCGGCGCCACGCTCACCGGACGCCTCCGGAGCGAGGCCCAGCCGGCGCTCGCCTTCGCGCTCCACCTCCAGCTCTCCGGCCGCGTCGGCCCGGGCGACGCCGGGCATCCTCCCGCCGGCAGCCCGAAGCTGGAGCTCCTCCCGGCCGCGTACGTCGATCAGGGGGGCCCGATCGACCCGGCGACGTGGCGGTACTACCCGGTCGGCACCGGTCTCCTCGTCGGCCTCGACGGGGTCCAGGGCGCGCTCGTCCAGCTGGCGCTGCACGGCGCCCCGTTCCAGTGCGGCGTCGGCGCCAGCGGCCGGAACGTCCGGCTCGGCGCCTCCGGTTGGATCACCGGTCAGACGCTGCAGCAGCCGACCTCCGGCCCGAGCCTGCCGCAGTTCGTGAACGGCGACGGCACGATCGACCTCGTCGACGACGACCGCCCGTGCGTGCGCGAGGCGCCGTCCGACCCGATCGCCGGCGGCGTCGACGGCGGTCACGCGTTCATCTTCGTCGGCCTCGGCAAGTTCCGGTTCGCCTCGCCGCCGACCTGGTCCGAGCGTCCGGACGGCACCGGCTCCCTGCTCGGCTCGCTCGAGGCGGAGGCGCCGGCGAACCGGGGCTTCGACGTGCGGCTCGACTTCTCGGGCCGGCTCGACCTCGGCGACGCGGGCTTCCCGCCGTTCGGCAGCCCGAAGGAGGAGCTCGCCGCCGGCATGTACGTCGAGAACGGCGGGTCGATCGACACGCTGACCTGGCGGTACTACCCGGTCGTGACCGGCGTCCTCGAGGGGACCGGCGACCTCGCCGGCGCGCTCGTCGCCGTCGAGCGGATCGGCCCCGCGATGCAGGCGGGCGTCGGCGCGAACGGCAAGAACCTCTCGAACGGCGCGTCGACCTGGCTGAAGATGACGACGCTCCGATCGCCGACCGCCGAGCCGACGCTGCCCGCGACGTTCGGCGGGGACATGAACGTCGACCTCGACGACGCGTGCGAGGAGTGCGTGGAGGAGGCCGGCCCCGACCGGTACGGCGTCGGCGGCCTGAACGCGATCGTCCTGCCGGGCATCGGCGTCGACTTCCTGTTCACCACTCCGGCGATCTTCCGGGAGCGGAGCGACGGGACCGGCTCGATCGAGGGGGTCGTCGCGCGCCTGTCGGCGCCGCAGGAGTCGTTCCACGTCGAGCTGGCCCTCTCCGGGCGCGTCGACCCGGGCGACCCGACGCATCCGCCGGCGATGAGCCCGAAGAAGCTGCTCCTGCCTTCCGCGTACGTCGAGAACGGCGGGCCGGTCGACCCGTCGACCTGGCGGTACTACGAGGTCGCGCGCGCGTGGCTCACCGGCCTCGGCGCGTACGACGGCGCGCTTCTCCGCCTGCGGGAGACCGGCCCGGGGTTCCAGGTCGGGATCGGCGCGAACGGCAAGAACACGTTCCTCGGCGCGTCGGGCTGGTTCGTCGTCGAGACGATCGCCTCGCCGCACGTCGGCCCCGCGTTCCCGTCGCAGTTCGTGGGGGACGGGAACTTCGACCTGAGCACCGACTGTCCGACGGTCGGCGAGGTCGCGCGGAGCGTCGTCGTCGGCGCGGGCTGCCCGGGGACCGGGAACGCGGTGCCGGAGCTCCGCCTGCTCGGCACGCCCGCCTCGGGCGACCCGGTGATCCTCCGGGTCCGGAACGGTCGCGGCGGCGCCATGGGCCTCTTCCTGCTCGGCGTGCCGGGCGAGGTCCGCGTCGAGGGCGTCTGCATGATCCACGTCGCGATCCCCGCGGCGGTCGTGCCGTTCCTCCTCTCGGGCCCGGCCGGAGCGGTCGGCGCCGGCGAGCTGAACGTGTCGGCCGTCGTGCCTCCCGTCGCGGCGCTGGTCGAGGTGGGGGTCCAGGCGGTCGTCGGCGATCCCGTGGGGTTCGGCGGGATGGCCGTGTCGAACGGCCTTCGGGTCTTCGTGACCCGCTGACCGCGCGGACGGACGCGGAGGCGCGAACCTTCGAACGAGGGTCGCCTTCGCGTCCGGACCCCTTCGACGGCCGGCCGGTGGTATCTTCGACGCCTCATCGAGGCCGGCCGTCGCTCCGGCCGAAGGAGGTGCGGGATGACGAAGTCGATCCTCCTCGCGGTCGCGCTCGGCGGCGCGGCGGCGACGGCCACCGGCCAGCAGGTCCTCTACGGCGTCGGGAGCAGCGTCGGGGACGGCTCGTCGAACCTGTATCGGATCTCCTCGTACGGCAGCGCTCCGACCGCGATCGACCTCGGCGAGACCGGCATCGTCCTGTCGGACGTCGCGGTCCACCCGGTCACCGGCAAGCTGTACGCGCTCGACCTCGCGACCGGGAACACGCTGTACGAGGTGAACCCGACGACGGCGGCGCTGACCTCGATCGGGCCGACCGGATTGCCGACCTGGATCAACGCGCTCGAGTTCGACGCGGCCGGGACGCTCTACGGCTGGGGCGACACGAACGGCGACCTCTCCGTCCTCGACGTGAACACCGGCGCCGCGACGACGGTCGGGAACGTGGGGTACCTCTCCGCCGGGGACCTCGC
>JBICIB010000236.1:0-3097 GCA_043101415.1 Planctomycetota bacterium JB042
GGGGGCCGGGGGGCGCGCCCGGGCGCGTCGACATCGGCGGCGGGAGGACGGTCCCCGGCTTCGGCGTCGGCTCGACCCGATCGACCGGCGCGCCGCGCGTGCCGAGCGTCGCGGTCGTCACCCGCGCCTTCCCGGCGCGCTCGACCTTGATCTCGACCCGCTCGCCGGCGGTCCGCTTCGACAGCGCCTCGCCGAGCGCCTCGAACGACCCGATCGCGTGGCCGTCGATCTCGAGCACGCGGTCGCCCGCCTCGAGCCCGGCCCGGTCGGCCGCGGTCCCGGGGACGACCGAGAGGATCTCCACTCCCTCGTCGCCGGCGGCGATCTGGACTCCGAGGTAGCCGCGCTCGGCTTCCCGGATCGACAGGCTGGCCGACGCCGGGGCGGCGGCGATCAGCAACGACAGTGCGGTCCCGAGGGCGATCGCGAACGTGCGCATGGTGCTCCTTCTTTCGGTTCGACGGGCCGATTCGGCGGTCGAGTCGGCGAGGCCCCGGCGCCGCCGCGGGACGGGTTTCCCGCCCGGCGGGCGCGGCGAGGGGGCGAAAGGTAAACGAAGCGCCCGGACGCATGTTGGGGTCGTTCGTCCGGGAGGTCGGTGGTAGGGTCCGCCGTTCCCGGAGTCCTCATGCCCCTCGCCCTCTCCACCCGCTGGCTCGGCGCCCGCCCGGCGTCCCCCGAACGCCTCCTCGAGGTGCTCCGCGCCCTCGACGTGCGCGCCTGCTTCGTCGGGTCCGGCGCCCGGACTCCCGAGCCCGATCCGCTCGACCGGACGCTCCGCCCGGCCGGCGCGAAGGTCGTCGGCGTCGCCGCCGAGGCGTTCGGCGAGGTGGAGGCCGGGTTCGCGTCCCGCGCCCCGGAGGCGATCGGGCGGACGGTGGGGGCGGCCCGCGCCGCGGCCGGCCTCGGCAAGCGGCTCGGCGCCCGCCACGTCGTCCTCCGGCTCGGCCGGTTCGAACTGGAACGGGCGAAGGAGCGCGAGGGGGAGCTGCTCGCCGCCCTCCGCCGGGACGGCCCGACCGAGGCGGCGCGCGAGCAGGCCGCGGCCGCCGCGGCGGCGGTCGACCGGCGGCTCGAACCGGTGCTCGAGCGGGCCTGCCGGCTCCTGTTCGACCTCTGCCGCGCCGAGCCGGAGATCCGGTTCGCGGTCGTCACGCCGGCCGGGCCGTTCGAACTGGCGAGCCGGCGCGCGCTCAGCCTCCTGTTCGACGAGGTCCGCGAGCGGAACCTCGGCTACTGGCACGACGTCGGCGCGGCGCACCTCGCGCACCAGCTCGGGCTCGCGGCGCCGCACGAGTGGCTCGGCGACCTCGGCGCGCGGACGTTCGGGGCGACGCTCCAGGACGCGGCCGGCGCCGACCTCGGCCTCCCGCCGGGCGCGGGCGAGGTCGACTTCCGCGCCGCGCACGAGGCGCTCCCGTCGGGCGTCCCCGCGGTGCTCGAGGTCGACGGCCGGTTCCCGCTCGCGGAGCTGAAGCTGGCGACGTCGTACGTCCGGTCGCTCGGGTTCTGATCCGCGCGTCCGGGGTCAGGCCCGGGGCGGAGACGGCGACGCCGGCGTGAACGGCAGGAGCCGCGCGCCCGACGGCGAGGCCGCGCGAGCCCCCGCGATCTGCTCCGAGAGCCACGTCCGCGCCCGCTCGATCGCGTCGTCGAGCGGCAGCCCGTCGAGCCGCCGGCAGAGGATCGCGGCCGCCAGCGCGCAGCCGGTCCCGTGCACCCGCGCCCCCCCGGCGACGCGCGGGCCGGCGCCCGTCCGCGGCGTCGCGCCGGCGAGGCCGTCGGTCACCCGCGCGCCGACGCCGTGCCCGCCCTTCAGCAGCACCGCGCCCGGCCCGAGCGCCCGCAGCCGCTCCGCCGCCCCGCGCGGGTCGGCGCGGACGTCGGCCTCGTCGCAGCCGAGCAGGATCGCCGCCTCCGGCAGGTTCGGCGTCAGGAGGTCGGTCCGCGGCAGGAGGTGCTCGACCAGCGCGCGCCGTCCGGCCTCGTCGAGGAACGGCGCCCCCTCGGTCGGCGCGAGGACCGGGTCGACGACGACCGGCCCGTCGATCCGTCCCGCCGCGTCCGCCGCCGCGCGCACGAGCGCCGCGTCCGGCAGGAGCCCGACCTTCAGGCCGGCGATCGGGAGGTCGGCGAGGAGCGCCTCGACCCGGGCGCGGAACCGCTCCTCCGGCTCGGCCGCCACCGCGAGCACCCGACGCGAGTCCTGCGTCGTCAGCGCCGTCGCCACCGCCGCCCCCGACCGGCCGTGGGCGAGGAACGTCTTCAGGTCCGCCTCGATCCCGGCCCCGCCGGTCGGGTCCGACCCGGCGAGCGTCAGGGGGAGCGCGCGCGTCACTCGGCGAACATCTCCGCCAGCGCCGCGACGCGTTTCCGAAGGATGACGTGCCGCTTCGGCTTCAGCGTCTCGGTCAGCTCGCCCGACTCGACCGAGAACGGCTCGTCGAGGAGCGCGAACCGCCGGACCTGCTCGAACGGCTTGAAGCCGCGCGCGCGGTCGAGGAGGCGCGAGACCTCCGCCCGGACCACCTTCCGGCGCTCGTCGGGCGTGTCGATCGGCGCCCCGTCCGGCCCGACCGGCAGCTTCTGCAGCAGCACCTCCTCGTCCGGGACGATCAGCGCGCCGAGCTGCTTCCGGTCCTGCCCGACGACGATCACCTGGTCGATCACGTCGGAGAGGCGCAGCGCGTTCTCGATCGGCTCGGGCTCGACGTTCTCGCCGCCGCGCAGCACGATCGTGTCCTTGGCGCGTCCCGTGATCTCGATGTCGCCGTTCGCGTGCCGCCGCCCGAGGTCGCCGGTGTCGAACCACCCGTCCTCGGTGAGGACGCGCGCCGTCGTCTCCCGGTCCTTGTAGTAGCCGGGCATCACCTGCGGCCCCTTCACGAACAGCACGCCGACCTCGCCCGCGGCGACCGAGCGGCCGTCCTTGTCGCGGACGTCGACGTCCGTGCCGGGGATCGCCGGGCCGACGGTCCCGATCGCCGGGCGGTCGCGGCGGCGGACCGACACCAGCGGCGCGGTCTCCGTCAGGCCGTACCCGTTCAGCAGCGGCAGGCCGACGACGTCGAAGAACCGGTCGACGTGGGGCGGGAGC
>JBICIB010000237.1:0-4220 GCA_043101415.1 Planctomycetota bacterium JB042
CGCAGACGGCGAACGTCTCGCCCGCGGCCGCGGGGAGGATCGCGAGGACGCCGTCGCCGGAGTGGATCGACACGCTCCGGCGGCGCACCTCCCGCGGCATCGAGGAGAGCAGCGCGACCGTCCTCCGCACGGACTCGGTCGGCCCGAAGCAGTAGACGACGCCGCTCCCGCCGAACTCGAACGCGCCGCCGTCGTGGTCGCCCTCGCGTTCGATCTGCCACCGGGCGCGGTCGACGGCGCGATGGAGTTCGTCCATGCCGTCCGAACTCCGCTCGCGGAGCGTGAGGGCGGGGAGGAACGGGTCGCCGTACAGGCCGCGAGGCGGCCAGCGGAGGGTGAGCGAGCCGCGCTCCGCCGTGCGGAGGCCGAGCGTCGTCTCTCCGCCGAGGTCCGCCAGGAAGAGGGTCCTCCCGTCGAAGGTGATCGTCTGCGACCGGGCCGGGAGCTCCTCCACGGTGATCGCGAGGACCGCCCCCCGCCCTTCCGCGCCGCCGTCCGGGGACACGATCGCCGCGAGGCCGGTCTCTCCCTCCGCGAGCCGCATCGAGCCCGCGAGCGACGCGAAGCCGACTCGCGGGACCTGCAGCATCCCTCCGCCCGGGACGTTCGAGATCTGCGACTCCGGGACCATCCGGAACCGGACGTCGCACGGCTCGAGGGCGAACTCTTCCAGCCACGTGTTGCGGACGACGAAGCTCACGACGACGTCGCCGTCGCGCGTCCGATCGGCGCGCAGGCCCGCGGCGACGCCGAGCGAGAGCGTGTCGATCACCGGGTCGAGCACCGCCGCGGCCTCGGCGAGCTCGGCGTCGTAGTCGCGCAGGTACGGGACGGTCTCCAGGGCCGTCCGGATCGTCGGGGCGCCGGGGAGGAGCGGGACCCGGAACGACGCGTCCGGGCGGAGCGCGCCGGCCTCCAGCCGCTCTTCGAGCCCCCGCCGCGCCAAGCCGTCGATCGCGCCGGTCGGGGGGGGGGGCAGGCCGCCCTCCCCCGTGACCCGGTAGACGTCGGCGCGGACGGTCACCGGGCTCGCCGCGGCGTCGAGGAGGAACCGCACCAGACGGTCGACCTGCTGGTGGACGTCTCCGGGGGCGGTCACCTCCAGGACCGCGTCCTCGAGGACGTCGATCCCCCGCCCCTCGTACTCCCACTCGTCGGGGGCGACGAGGTTGCGGACGAGCTCGACGGCGGCGTTCGGGTCGAGGGCGTACTCCTCGCCGCCCTCGACGTCGAACTCCTCGTGGTCCGCCTCGCGGAGCGGGAGGGTCCGGACCGCGACCGTCCGGTGTTCGCTCCGGAGCGCGTGCAGGGGGTAGTGGCGGGTGACGAGTTCGGCCGCCGACGGTTCGTTCCAGGCGAGCGCGAGACAGACCAGGGGCGTGAGCATCATCGTGGCTCCCTTCGGATCAGGGGTTCAGAGTCTCGGGACGGCGCGGGAGAGGAGCTTCTCGATCCCTCGCCTCTCCCACGATCGAGGACGTTCGCCGTCGCGCCGCCACCGTTCGGCGACGACCTCGGCGCGCCGCAGCAGGCGGTCCGCGAGCGCCCGGCCGAGGGGGGCGAGCGCGGCCGGCGCCGGAGGCGCGTCCGAGGCGCGGACGGCGGCGCAGAGCACGTCGGCCGCCGCCCCCTCGTCGACGAGGGCGAGCTCGAAGACGGCGGCGAGACCGAGGGACGGATCGAACCGACCGGCGTCGGCGAGCGCCAGCGCCGCGAGGGCCCGGCGGTCGCTCGGGGCGCGCCGGTCGGCGAAGACCGCCTCGAGGCCGCGCGTGAGGGGCGCGGACGGCGCGTCGAGCGCCCGGACGATCCGCTCCCCGCCGGCGTGGCGCGCGAGCGCGGCGATCTCGTGCGTCCGCGTCGGGTCGGCGCGCACGATCCGGCGGATCGTGCCGTCGACGAACGCCTCGAACGCGTCCCGATCCCACCGCTCCGACCGCGGCGCGGCGGCCGTCGCCAGGTGGAGCGCCGCCGCCGGCCCGCCGATCGCGACCATCGCGTCGGCCGCCGGACCCGCCGTCCCGGGGCGCGCCAGGAGCCGCGCGAGGAGCGGGAGCGCCGCCTCGCCCGCGGCCGCCGCCTCGGGGAGCGCCGCCCGGACGATCGCTTCGTCGTGCCGGCCCGCGTCGAGGAGGTGGAGCGTCTCGTCCGGGGTCGGCCGTCCGGCCTCGAACAGCCGCCGCGCCGCCCCCTCGTCCCCGGCGGCCCGTCGCCGCAGGAGCTCGCCGACCCCGACCGGGCCCATCCGGAGGAGCACCCGCTCGGCGACGTCCGCCGGCGTCCCGTCGGCCGTCGAGTCGGCGACCCGTCGGGCCGACGCCGCCGTCGCCAGCCGCGCCAGCCCGTCGGCCGCCGCGTCCCGGAGGTCCGGGTCGGCGAGGCCCCGCGCCAGCCGTTCGATCGACCGTTGGTCGCCGAGCGCGCCGAGCGCCACCAACGCCGCGTCCGCCGTGGCGTCGCGCCGCGCCGCCCGCCGGAGCGCGGGGACCGCCCGATCGATCGCCAGCTCGCTCGCGGCGCGGATCGCGCGCCGGGCGGCGGCCGGGTCGCCGGCGTCGATCGCGCCGACCACGATCTCGTCGATCGGCCACGCCCGCCCGCGCAACGTCGCCGTCCGCCGCTCGAACGCCGAGCGGTAGTCGTCCGCCTCCTCCGCCTCGAGGAACGCGGCGTCGACCGTCGCCCTCGCCGCGGCGAGCCGGGCGGGGACGATCACCTCCTCGAGCGCGCGCCCGGCCGGAGCCGCGTCCGCGACGGCGCCGCCCGGCGACGACGCGGGCGCGTCGACGGCCGCGGGGCGCGGCGACGGGGTCGTCTCGGGGGCGCGCCGGAGCCCGAGACCGAGCGAGACGAGCGCGAGCGCGGCGGCGGCCGCGGGGACGGCGAGGCCGGGGCGGCGGGACGGCGGCGGCGGGGCGTTCGAAGGGGCGCCGTCGCGATCGATCCGGTCGAACACGCCGGCGACGATCCGATCCTCGAACCCGCCGTCCGGCTCGACGCCGGCGTCGAGGTGGAGCAGCTCCTCCAGCCGGAGGTGGACGAGGAGCGCCGCCTCGCACGACGCGCACCCGGCGACGTGCGCCTCGAACTCGAGCCGCGCGACCGCGTCGAGCTCGCCGTCGACGGAGGCGAGGAGGGTCCGGCGCCAGCGCCGGCAGCCGCGGGTGTCGACGCCGGTCACGACTCGCCCCTCCGTCGCGCGGCCCGCTCGACCCGCCGCCGGATCGACTGCCGGGCGAGCGACAGGTAGACCCGCGCCGACTCGACCGTCGTCCCGAGCGCCCGGGCGACCTCGTCGTACGGGAGCCCCTCGACCACCTTCAGGACGAGCGCCGCCCGCTGGCGCGGCGGCAGGGCGTCGACCGCCTCCCGGAGCGAGCGCAGCTCGTCCCGGGCCTGGGCGTCGCGCCCCGGCCCCGCGTCCGGCGTCGTCGGTTCGACCCCGTCCAGCCCGAGCGTCGGCCCGCGCCGCTCGCGCCGCCGGAGCTGGTCGTGGCAGAGGTGCATCACGATGTGGAGCAGCCAGGTCCGGAACGACGCCTCCTCCCGGAAGGTCCCGAGGTTCACGAAGGCCTTGGCGAATGCGTCCTGGACCACGTCTTCGGCGTCCTCTCGATTCCCGAGCAGCCGATGCGCGAGTCGCGCCGCCGCCCGCGCGTGCCGGCGGACCAGCGTCTCGTACGCCGCCCGCTCGCCGCGTCGGCTCGCCGCGACGAGAGGGGCGTCCTCGTGTGTTCTCGGCATCGTCCGCATGGAGTCGGTCCCTTGGACGAGGGAGCGGGGGAGAGGTTAACGGAGAAAAGGGGCGGAGCAGGAGAGAGCAGGGGAGAGCAGGAGAGAGCAGGGGAGAGGCCGCTGGCGCGGAAGGCCGGCATCGAAGTCGGACCTTCGCCCGCCCCGTGGCCGTGGCGCACTCGCAGACGTTTCCGAGCGCGCAGGACGCGTTCGTCAGCCGGTCAGCCGCTCGGACAGCGCGCGCTCGACGAGGAGGGGGGTGAGGCGGCTGACGCAGAGCTCGCCGGGGGCGGTCGGGCCGAAGGAGCGGCCGGTGCCGGGTTCGCCGAACCAGCACTCGGGGATGGGGGACTCCATCGGGTGGGCGTGCCAGTGCGGTTCGGTCTCGGAGACCTCGAGCTCCTCCAGGAACTCGGCGAGCGGGGCGAGCGGGACGCGGGGGGGAGCCGCGATCGTCACGAGGTCGAACCACCCCTCGACGCGGT
>JBICIB010000238.1:0-8233 GCA_043101415.1 Planctomycetota bacterium JB042
CTCGTGCAGCGCACCGACGCCTTCGTCGAGCGCCTCGTACGCCCGCCGCGCCGCGTCGCGCACCGGCGCCACGAGCGACGCGTCGCGCATCGGCGTGTCGAGGAGCGCGCCCGCGCCGTGGAGGTACTTCTGCCGGGTGTCGTACACCTCGCTCCGGGCGCGGACCTCGGTCGGGGCGAGGGCGTGCGGCGTTCCGTCGTCGCCGTCGATCACGAGGACCGAGAACTCGGTCCCGACCAAGATCTCCTCGACCAGCACCCGGTCGTCGTGCTCGAGCGCGCATCGGACCGCGTCCGCGAGCGGCGCCTCGCCGGGGGCGGCGAGGGTGACGCCGTACGACGAGCCGGAGCGGGCCGGCTTCACGGCGCACGCCCGGGGGCGGCCGCCGATCGTCGCGGGGCAAAGCCGCGCCTCGACCCACTCGTGCAGCGCACCGACGCCTTCGTCGAGCGCCTCGCGACCGACGACCCGGTGGACGGGGACCGGGAAGCCGGCGGCGGCGAGCACCTCGTACGTCCGGGCCTTGTCGAAGCTCGCGGCGAGTCCGTCCGGCCCGCTGAAGAGGAACCGGACGCCGAGCGCCTCCAGCCGTCGCTGGAAGACGCCGTCCTCGCCGTACGCGCCGTGCAGGACCGGCACGACGAGGTCCTGCGCCCTCAGGAGGGCGTCGAACGCGTCGTCGTCGAGGCGGTCTCCCGGCGCGAGGTCGTCGGCGAAGTCGGCGCAGGTGTTCGTGTACGCGTACCGCTCCGGGAGCCGCCACGCGCGGAGGTCCGGGTCGACGAAGACGACGGTGAGGGAGACGCCCGGCTCGTCCGAGAGGTACGTCACCCACGGCTTCAACGAGCCGGCGGAGATGTCGCGCTCGCGGCTGGGGCCGCCGAAGACGAGGGTCACGGCGATCGGGCGCATGGGCCGTCTCGGGTCGAGGAGGAACGGGTCGCGGGTCTCCGATCCAGGCAACACGCCCGGCGGCGGAGAATCAACCGGAGAACCCGGCCGACCGGCTCACGCCGACGGACGCCGCGCGTGCCGCGCCAGGAAGACGGCGGCCAGCGCGAGGAGGGCGGGGAGGGCGAAGCACTCGATCCACGACGGGCGGATCACCCGCGGCGGCGCGACGACGTCGATCACCCGCGGGTCGGTGAAGCTCGCGGCGCCCCCGGCGAGGAGGACGGCCGCGAGGAGCGCGTAGGCGAACGCCGCGAACCGGGCGACGCGGTGGGGCGGGAGCGGGGTCAGGCCCGGCCCCTCACTGCGTCGTCACCACGACCGCGTTCGAGGCGGCGAGCCCCTGCGGGGCGGCCGGGTCCTGGATCCAGTACTGGACGTGGATCGGCACCCCCGCCGGGACCGCGGGCGGGGTCGTGACCGTGAGGAGGATCGCGCCGTCGTTCGGGACGATCGTCGGGAGGATGAACTGCGGGAACGGCACGAGCGTCCCGCCGAAGAACGGCGCGTTCACCGCCGTCGGGCCGGTGATCAGGAACGCCGTGGCGCCGGGGAGGCCGTTCATCATGTTCATGGTGAGCGGCGCGACCGACGTCACGATGCCCGTCCCGCCGAGCGGCGGGACGCCGTGGGTCCCGGCCAGCCCGAGCCCGAGGTCGGTCCAGACCGGGACCGCGCCGGAGGTCTGCACCTGGAGCTTCGCGTCGGACGCGCTCAGGACGTTCGGGAAGTTCGGGTTCGACGTCCCGATCACCTTCAGGCCGACGTGCGACGCGCCGGTGGCGAGGATCGTCTCGAGCTCGGCCGCGACGCCGAACGTGAACGTGAACGACGAGTCGTTCGGCGGGTGGTACGAGCCGCTCCCGACGTACAGGCCGGGGATCTGGTGGTCGCCGAGGTCGGCCTGGCCGTTGCCGGCGTACAGGAAGAAGTCGAAGGTCCGCGGCCCGTTGTCGAATGCGTTGTTCACGTGGACCTTCCCGGAGATCGACGCCCCGGTGACGACCTGCGTCGAGAGGGAGGCGAGCGGGAACTCCTGCATCGCGCGGTCGGCGCGGCTCGACTGGGTCCGGATCAGGCCGGGGAACGAGGGGTTGAACGAGTCGCCGAGGCCGTCGACCGGCTCGTCGTGCGTCGAGAACGCGATGCTCGGCGTGAGCGTCACCTGGCCGAGGGCCGCGGGGGAGGCGAGGGCGAGCAGCGTGGCCGCCGCGGAGAGGACGGGGAGGAGCGGGCGCATCGGGGTTCCTCGGGATTCAGCGGGCGGCCGAGAGGATACCACGCGCGCTCGGGGCGCTCTCGGTCGTTACCCTGGGCCGCTCCCGTTCCCGGCTCGCCGGGCGCCCCGACGAGACGAGGTGATCGACGCATGCTCCACGCCGTGATCATGGCCGGCGGCTCCGGCACGAGGTTCTGGCCCCTGAGCCGCGCCGCGCGGCCGAAGCAGCTCCTCTCGCTGGTGACCGAGAAGGCGCTGGTCGTCGAGACGGTCGAGCGGCTCGAGGGGCTCGTCCCGCCCGAGCGGGTCTGGATCGTCACGAACGCCGCGTACGCCGACCGGATCCGCGCGCTCCTCCCGGACGTCCCGCCGTCGCACGTCGTCGCCGAGCCGTGCGGCCGCGACACGGCGGCGTGCATCGGGCTCGCCTCGACGGTGATCGGGCGCGAGGACGAGGACGCGGTCCTGGCGATCCTCTCCGCCGACCACGTGATCGCGCCGCCGGCCGCGTTCCGCGAGGCGCTCGGCCGCGGCGCCGCGGTCGTCGACGAGTCGCCGTCGACCCTCGTCACGTTCGGCATGGCGCCGACCCGTCCCGCGACGGGGTACGGCTACATCGAACGCGGCGCGGCGCGCGGCGAGGTCGGCGGGGTCCCCTGGTACCGCGTCGAGCGGTTCCGCGAGAAGCCGGACCTCGAGACGGCGAAGGAGTTCCTCGCCGCCGGCCGCTTCCTCTGGAACGGCGGCATCTTCGTCTTCCGCGCCGCCGCGATGCGGGAGCGGATCGAGCGGTTCCTCCCCGAGCTCGCCGCCGGCCTGCCGGGCGTGGCGGACGAGCTGCTCGGGGACGGCGCGATCACCGCGGAGACGTTCGGCGCCCTCCCGAAGATCTCGATCGACTTCGGCGTGGTCGAGAAGGACGACGACGTGGCGGTGATCGAGGCGCCGTTCGACTGGGACGACGTCGGCTCGTTCGCCGCCCTCGAGCGCGTCCTGCCGAAGGACGAGGCGGGGAACGTCGGGTTCGGCGACCGGACCCTCCTCGACGCGAGCGGCAACGTCGTCATCGCCGGCGAGGGGCACCACGTCGCCGTGGTCGGCGTCGAGGGGCTGGTCGTGGTGCAGACCGAGGACGCGACGCTCGTCTGCCGCAAGGAGGACGCGCAGCGGGTGAAGGAGGTCGTCGAGCGGCTGAAGGGGAGCGGGAACGGGGGGCTGGTCTGACGGACGGTCAGCCCCGTCCGTTCGTGAGGTCGCGCTCGAGCACGTTCACCTCGAGGAGCTTCACCCGCCGGTCGTCCGCGTCGAGCACCTGGATGTCGAGGTTCTCCCACGCGAACCGCTCGCCGCGCTGCGGGACGCGGCCGAGGTGGCTGAAGACGAAGCCGCCGACGGTGTCGAAGTCGGCGTCGTCGGGGAGGTGGATCTCGAGCGCGTCGTTCAGGTCCTCGATGTAGATCCGCGCGTCGACCTGGGCGCGGTCGGGCCCGAGCTTGTCGAGGACCGGCGTCTCCTCGTCGCTGTCGTACTCGTCGTCGATCTCGCCGACGATCTCCTCCAGCACGTCCTCGATCGTGATCAGACCCGACGTGCCGCCGTACTCGTCGAGCACGATCGCCATGTGGATCTTGTTCTCCTTGAACTCCCGCAGCATGTCGGAGACGTTCTTCGACTCGGGGACGTAGAACGGCTTGCGGCAGACCTGCTTCACCGGGAGGTGCTTGATCGTCTCGATGTCGACGAGCTTGTCGACGACGTCGCGGACGTAGAAGACGCCGACGATGTGGTCGGAGTCGTCCTCGCCGACGGGGATGCGCGAGTGCTTCTCCTCCGACGCGTACCGCAGCGCCTCGAAGACGCTCGCCGTCGACGCGACCCACGACATGTCGGTCCGCGGGGTCATGATCTCGCTGACCTCGACCTCGCGCATGTCGACGACGTTCTCGATGATGTCCGCCTCGTCCTCGCCGACCGAGCCCTCGCGCTCCCCCTCGGCGACGGTCGCGATGATCTCGTCGGCGAACGTCCCGTTCACCGGCGCCCCGCTCTCGAGGTGCAGCATCCGGTCGAGCAGCCGTTTGACGCCGAGCAGGGGGACGGTGACCGGGGAGAGGGCGAGCCCGACCCCGTGGAGGACGGGGAGCGCGCGGCGGACCGGCGCGTCGAGCCCCCGCGCGGCGAACACCCGGGGGAGGATCCGGCCGAACGTCACGAGGAGGACGGCGGCGACGGCGGCGGTGATCCCCAGCGCCAGGCCGAACCGCTCGGGGCCGAGGATCGGCGCGACCAGCCGGAAGAGGGCGAGGACGAACCCCGCGTCGGACGCGGTCCAGAGCAGCAGGACGCCGATCCGGGTCCGGTCGAGCGCCTCGACGTACCGCTCCATGCGGGCGCGTCCGGTCTCGTCCTCTCCGTGGAGCAGACGGGACTTCGAGACGGTGTCGAGGCCGTACCGTAGGAGGGCGGTGGCGACGGACAGGGCGGCGAACGCCGCCGCGAGCATCACTTGTGTCGAGCCGTCCGAGGGCGGCTCGGGCTCCCCCTGGTTCAAGTTCGGTCTCCGGTACTTCCTGGCGGCGCCGTCCAGGGAGGAACGGCCGACCGAGCGAGATTATAGCGGTCCCCCGGTCGAAATCCGCTGCGCCCCCCGCAGGTGGACGGTCAGGGTCCGCCCCTCCCCGAGGCGCGACTCCTCGCCGACCGAGACCCCGTGGACCGAGAGGTCGGCCTGTCCCAGCTCGCGGGTCGCCCGGCGGACGGCCCGCTCCAGCGAGGTCGCCCCCTCGTCCTCGCCGCGCCGGACGCGCCGCGCCGATCCGGGCGGGTCGATCCCGGCCCCGTTGTCCCGGAACGAGACGGTGACCCCCTCCCCGCGGGCCCGCGTCTCGACGGTCAGCCGGCGCGGCGACGGCGCCCGGCGGAGGCTCGCGCGCGCGGAGCGGAACGACCGCGAGAGGACGTGCATCAGGACCCCTTCGTCCATCAGGACGTCCCGGACCGCCTCGTCGAGGCGCAGGCGGACCTCGATGCCGCTCCGCTTCAGGTCGGGGAGCGCGTGGTCGAGCGCGGTGACGACGTGGTCGTTCACGGCGCACGGGGCGGGGCGTCCGACCCGGCGCCCGACGCCGCGGAGCTGGTCCCCGAGGCTCCGGAGCTCGCCGAGGGTCGACTTCAGCCGGCGGAGCGACGCCAGGGCGCCGTCCCGGCCGCCGGCCGCCGCCTCCCGTTCGAGCCGGCGGACCTCCGCCAGGGCCGCCTCGGTGGGGGAATGCAGCGCGTCGCTCGCGGCGAGCCCGAGCGCGCCGGTCTCCTCCAGCGCGCTCGACCGCGCCAACCGGTCCCCGGTGGCCCGGAGTTCGCGGTAGGCGCGCCGGAGGGCGCGTTCCTTCGCGCCGACCTCCTCCAGCAGCCGGAGCCCGTTCAGCGCGGTCCCGAGCCGGTCCGCGACCGCGAGCAGGCGGGCCCGGTCGTGCTCGCCCGGCCGGTCGACCCCCTCGAGCACGAGGAGGCCGATGACGTTCCCCCGCGAGTGGATCGGACACGCGACCCGGCCGGCCTCCACGTCGTCGATCGTGGTGTCCTCCGGCGCGTCGCCGTCGGACACCTGGAGGGCGCTCTCGACGAACGCGCGGACGCGGTCGGACGGACGCGCGGTCAGGGGCCGGATGCCGCGCCGTGTCACCCGGCCCGCGGCGTCGCGCAGGTAGACGTACCCGGTCTCGAACGGGAACAGCTCGCCCAGCCGGTCGAGGACGGTGAAGAGGGCGCTCTCCAGGCGCGACTCCCCGTCGAGGTCGTGCGCGACGTCGAGGACGAACCGCAGCTCGTCCGCGCGCTCCCGCTGCATCTCGGCCCGCCGCTCCGCCTCCTCGACCGTCGCCTTCAGGCGCGCCATGCGACGGTCGCGCGCCCACGCGTCGAGCCCGAACAGCCCGACCAGCGTGACGACGTAGAGCGCGACGAACGGCGGCGAGAACCCGGGGCCGAGGCGGGCGACGACCCGCGGCGCGATGGCCGGGTAGACGGCGAGGAAACCGAGCGCGAGCGCCGCCGGCACCAGCGAGCGGAGGACGCGACGCGCGAGATCGTCATGCAACAACGGTAGGCGCTCCCGTGTCTCGTATCGGAACGGGAGCGGCGCGGCTTGAGGCGCGATCGCCGCGGACGGCCCGGCGAAGCGGGTTCGTCCGCCCGACCCGCCTGATATGATCCCCGTCGATGTCCGCTCCCTGCGACCTGCTCGTCACGAACGCCCGCGAGATCGCCACCGTCGCCGGCCCCGCGCCCCGGGTCGGCGCCGCGCTGGACGACGCCGGCGTGATCGAGGGAGGGGCGGTCGCGATCGAGGGGGAGACGATCGTCGCCGTCGGCCCCGCGGACGAGCTGGCGGGCCGGTTCGCCCCGCGCCGGACGCTCGACGCCCGCGGCGGGACGGTCCTCCCGGGGTTCGTCGACGCGCACACCCACCCGGTCTTCGCGGCGACGCGGGAGGCCGAGTTCGACATGCGGCTCCACGGGCGGACGTACCAGGAGATCACGGCCGCCGGCGGCGGGATCTTCTCGTCGGTCCGCTCGCTCCGGGAGACCGACGACGCGACCCTCCGCCGGCTGGTCCGCGAGCGGTTCGACCGCTTCCTCGTCGCCGGCACGACCACGATCGAGGCGAAGTCCGGCTACGGGCTGACGCGCGAGGACGAGCTCCGGTCGCTCGAGGTGATCCGGGACGTCGCCGCCGACCACCCGCTGGAGGCGGTCGCGACCTTCCTCGGCGCGCACCAGATCCCGAAGGAATGGGCGGACGACCGCGACGGCTACCTCGAGCACCTGAACCGGGACGTCCTCCCCGAGGTGAAGGAGCGGGGGCTCGCCGAGGCGGTCGACATCTTCTGCGACGAGGGGGTCTGGACGGTCGAGGAGTCCAGGAAGCACCTCCGCGCCGCCCGCGAGCTCGGCTTCTCGCTCCGGGTCCACGCCGACGAGCTGGCCCGCCTCGGCGCGGCCGAGCTGGCCGCCGAGCTCGGCGCGGCGTCGGCGGACCACCTCTGCCGGATCGGCGACGAGGGGATCGCGGCGCTCGCCGCCGCGGGGACGGTCGGCGTCCTGCTGCCGGGGACGGTCCAGTCGCTCGGCGTGAAGGCGATCCCGCCGGCCCGGGCGATGATCGACGCCGGCGTCGTGGTGGCGCTGGCGACCGACTTCAACCCGGGGACGTCGTACGTGATCTCGATGCCGCTCTGCATCGCCATCGCGTGCACCCTGATGCGGCTGACGGCGGGGGAGGCGCTCGCCGCGTCGACGATCAACGCCGCGTGGTCGCTCGGCCGCGCGGACCGGATCGGCTCGATCGAGCCGGGGAAGCAGGCGGACCTCGTGGTGATCGACCGGCCGTCCCACCTCTTCCTCCCCTACGAGCTCGGCGAGGTGCCGGTCGCCGCCGTCGTGAAGCGCGGCCGGGTCGTCGTCGAGCGGTCGCCGGTCGAGATCGGGAGCGAGCCTTGAGCGAGATCGTGGAGTGCGTGCCGAACTTCAGCGAGGGGCGGCGAAAGGACGTCGTCGACGCGATCGTGAGCGACATCGCGAGCGTCGAGGGCGTGACGCTGCTCGGCGCCGAGAGCGACCCCGACCACAACCGGTCGGTGGTGACGTTCGTCGGGACGCGCGACCCGGTCGCCGAGGCCGCGTTCCGCGGCGTCGCCGCGGCGCGCGAACGGATCGACCTGAACCGCCACGAGGGACAGCACAAGCGGATGGGAGCGTGCGACGTGCTGCCGTTCGTCCCGGTCTCCGGCGTCGACCTCGACGACTGCGCGGCGCTGGCGCGGCGGGTCGGCGAGCGGATCGGGACCGAGCTCGAGGTGCCCGTCTACCTGTACGAGCACGCGGCGGCGCGCGAGGAGCGCCGGAACCTCGCCCAGATCCGCAAGCCCGAGTTCGAGGGGCTGAAGGACCTGATCGGGACCGACGACGCGCACCGCCCCGACTTCGGGCCGAACGCCGTCCACCCGACGGCCGGCGTCACGGCGGTCGGCGCCCGCTTCTTCCTGATCGCGTACAACGTCAACC
>JBICIB010000239.1:0-12651 GCA_043101415.1 Planctomycetota bacterium JB042
ACCGCCACGGGCCGGCCGTCCCGATCCTCCACCGCCACGTCGACGGCGGCGAAGGCGTGCCCTTCCTCGCGCAGCCTCGCCACGAGTTCGTCGGCCCGCGACCGGACCTGCGCGATCAGGAGCGCGCGCGCGCCGGAGAGCCCGATCTCGTCGAGCAGCTCCCGACCCCGTCCCGAGTCGACGCCGCGGACGACGACCCCCTGGACCAGCGCCTCCTCGTCGACGCGAAACGTCAGCGCCACCCCGCCCGCCCTCACGTCCTGCACCACGGTGACGCGGACCCCGTAGCGCGAGTAGAGATCGCGGACGTCCGCCGTGACGTCGGTCGCCACGAGCGGCCGGCCGACCTGCGTCCGGAGGCCGGACAGGACCTGCTCGTCGGTCAGGCGGTCGTTCCCGACGACCGTCATCTCGAGCACGGTCTCTCCCTCGCGCACGTTCCGGTAGCCGGACGCGACGAGCGAGAGGAGCAGCAAGAGGAGTGGCGCGCGTCCCAACCGAGGCCTCGTCGAGGAGAGAGCCGCCGATCTTACGGGCGGGCGACCCGGAGAAAAGTCAGGCGTACGCGCCGCGGGCCGGGTCCTCGAACGAGAGGAACTGGCTGAAGAACAGGAGCTTGACGGTCCCGGTCGGGCCGTTGCGGTGCTTCGCCACGATCACCTCGGCCTCCGGTTCCTTGTCCTCGGTCAGCTCCTTGTAGTACGCCTCGCGGTACAGGAACATGATCACGTCCGCGTCCTGCTCGATCGAACCCGACTCGCGCAGGTCCGACATGCGCGGCCGATGGTCCTCGCGGGCGTCGACCGCGCGGTTCAGCTGCGACAGGGCGACCACCGGGACGCGCAGCTGCCGCGCCGTCGTCTTCAGCGCCTGAGAGATCATCGTGATCTCGTGCAGTCGGCTCTCCGCGCCGGGGTACGTCATCAGCTGCAGGTAGTCGACCACGATCAGGCCGAGGTCGTACTTCGCCGCCACCCGCCGCGCCTTGGAGCGCATCGCCATCGCGCTGACGCCCGGCTGGTCGTCGATCAGGATGTCGGTCTGGGAGAGTTCGTTCGCGGCGTTCGTCAGCTTCGGCCAGTCGTCGTCCTGCAGCATGCCGCGCCGCATCTTGTGCGCGTTGACCCGCGCCGTCGCGCAGAGGACGTTCTCGACGACCTGCTCCTTCGGGACCTCGAGCGAGAAGACGAGGACCGCCTTCTTGGTCCGCATCGCCGCCCGCGCCGCGATGTTCATCGCGAACGACGTCTTCCCCATCGACGGACGGGCCGCGATGATCACGAGGTTCCCGGAGTGGAGCCCGTCGAGCTGCTCGTTCAGGTCGAGGAAGCCGGTGTCGAGGCCGGTGAGCGCGTTCGCGTCGCGCCCGGCCCGGCTCTCGATCCGATCGAACGTCTCGTGCAGGAGGTCCTTGACCGAGCCGGAGTCCCCCTCCTCCCCCTTGCTGACGTCGAAGATCCGCTGCTCGGCGCGGTCGACGATGTCCGCGGCGGTCTCGCTCGCCTCGAACGCCTCCGCGAGGTTCGCCTGGGAGGCGCGAATGAGCCGGCGGAGGCGCGCGTGGTCGGTGACGATCTTGGCGTGGTGGACCGCGCCCGCCGCCGACGGGACGCTCTCCATCAGGCGGATCAGCGCCTCGCCGCCCCCGACCTGCTCGAACGTCTTCCGGCGCCGGAGCTCGTCCTTGACGGTGACGGCGTCGATCGGGTCGCCGCGCTCGTCGAGCGCCTCGATCGCCTCGTAGACGTGCCGGTGCGCGCCGACGTAGAAGTCGTCGACGGTGACCTTGTCGCCGACGTCCGCGACGACCTCACGGTCGAGCAGCATCGCCCCGAGCAGGGCCGCCTCGGCCTCCACGTCGTGCGGCGGAACCCGCTCGCCCCGTTCGGACACTCGGCCCCTCCCGCGCGCGGAGCGCGCGCCGTCATCCGGCGTTGTCGGTCTCGCCCTCGCCCGCCGTCGCGCCCTCGGTCGCCGCCGCCGCCGTCTCGGCCGCGGCCGGCTCTCCGCCCTCCGCCGTCGCGTCGGCTTCGACCTCGGCCGTCGCCGCCTTCTCGGCCACGACCCAGACCTTGAGGTCGAGCTTGACCGTCTCGTGGAGGTGGATCGGGACGTCGTAGACGCCGACGTGCTTGATCGGCTCGGCGAGCTTCACCACCCGCGCGTCGACCTCGAGGCCGTCCGCCGCGAGCGCCTCCACGATCGTCGGCACGGAGACCGAGCCGTACAGGCCGCCCTCCTCGGACGCCTTCATCGTGATGGTGATCGACTTCCCCTCGAAGCGCTCGGAGAGGGACTTGGCGCGCACGATGCGCTCCTTCTCCTCCGCCTCGAACTTCACGCGCAGCTTCTCGAGCCGCTTGAGGTTGTCCTTGTTGGCGAGCACCCCCTTCTTCTGCGGAAGGAGGTAGTTCAGAGCGAAGCCGTTCTTCGCGCGCACGATCGAGCCGCGGCGACCGAACCCTTCGACGTCCTCGAGGAGGATGATCTCCTGCATGATTCGACTCCGATCAGCCGACGTACGGGAGGAGCGCGAGGAACCGCGCCCGCTTGACCTCGAGCTTCAGCTTCCGCTGCGACCACGCGTCGTTCCCGGCGCGCTTGCGCGAGAAGAGCTTCCCCTGCTGGGTCGTGAGGCGCTGCAGCACCGAGACGTTCTTGTAGTCGTACGCCTCCTCGGCCTGCGGCCGGCGGACGCGGATGCGGTGGCGCTCCCCGAACTTCTTGCGCCTCTTCTTCGACTTGCCCCGCGGCGGCATCAGCTGTCTCCCTGCTTCGGTCCGGCGTCACCGGACGGTTCGGTCTTCGTGGCCTCGGCCGGCGCGGACTCGGCCGGCGGAGCGGGCTCGGTCTTCTCGGCCGGCGCGGGCGCGGTCGCCGTCGCCGGAGCCGCCGGCGCGGACTCGGTCCTCGCGGCCGGTCGGGCCGCGGCGGGCGCCGGACCGCGCGAGGGCGGCGCGCCGCCGGAGCGCGGAGGGCCGCCGTCCTCGGTCCCTTCCGAGGCGGCCGCGAGGCGCGCCTGCGTCTCGTCGAACGTCTCGATCTCCTCGGGGATCGCGTCCTTCCGCACCAGGAGGTTCCGGAGCACGAGCCCCGACAGGCGGACCTCGGCGCGGAGCTTCGCGTCGAAGGTCGAGTCGGCGGTGAGGTAGCTCAGGAAGTAGACGCCGTGCGTCACTCCCTTGATGGGATAGGCGAGCTTCCGCTCGTCCCACTTGCACATCTTCTCGACCTTGCCGCCGGCCTTCTCGACGAGCGAGGTGATGTGCTCCGCCAGATAGTCGGTGTCCTTCCTGGCCTCTTTGTTGTGGGTCAGGAACATGCCCTCGTAATAGTTCACCATCATCCTCGACGTGCTTCTGGCCGCCGCTCCTGTCGGACCCTTCCGTGCTCGTCGCCGCTCCGACGCTCGTCGGGTGCGGCTCGCGGTCTCTCGCCGGTCGATCCGGCGGGCCGATCCGGAACCGGCGAGACTACCGAAACCCCGGCGCCGTGGCCAGCGGGATTCCGGCCCCTCTTCCGCGGCGATCCGGCTCAGGTCGGCGGGCGGTTCGCCCGGTTCATCAGCCGGTCGATCGCCTCCCCCTCGATCCAGTCGCGGGCGGCGTCCGCGGCCCGGGCGACCGCCGCCTTGACGTCCCGCTCCTGCTCCTTGTCGAAGCGCCGCAGGACGAACACCTCGACCGGCATCCGCTCGGGCGGCGGGCCGACCCCGACCCGGAGCCTCGGGAAGGCGTCGGTCTTGCAGAGGGCGATGATCGACTTCAGCCCGTTGTGGCCCCCGTCGCTGCCGCCGCGCCGGAGGCGGAGGCGGCCGAGGTCGAGGTTGAAGTCGTCGCTGACGACGAGCGTCTCCTCGATCCGACCCTCGAGATCGCGCAGGATCTTCCGGAGCGGCCCCCCGCTGAGGTTCATGTAGGTCAGCGGCTTGACGAGGAGGCACGGCGGGTCGTAGTGCCGACCGTCCGCCACCGCCGCCTCGCCGCCTCGATCCCGGAAATCGAGACCGATCCGGTCGGCGAGACGGTCGACGACGTCGAAGCCGACGTTGTGCCGGGTCCCGACGTACTCGGGGCCGGGATTGCCGAGACCCGCGACGATCCGCATCGCTCCGCCCGACCCCGACCGGAATCAGTCTTCCGGCTCGTCGTCGGCCTTCTTGCCGACGACCTCCGGCGCGGCCTCGCCCTCGGCGCCCTCGGCGGCCTCGGCGGCCTCCTCCTCCGCCGCCGCGGTCTTCGCGGTGACGGTGCAGATCACCTTCTCCGGGTCGTCGACGAGCTCGGCCTGCTCCGGGATCTTGACGTCCCCGGCGAGGATCGAATCGCCGACGTCGAGGCCGGCGACGCTCAGCGTGATCAGGTCGGGCATGTACCGCGGCGCGATCCGGAGCGTGATGTCGGTCTCGAGCGTCTGCAGCACGCCGCCCTGCGACGTGCCCTTGGGGATGCCGCGCATCTCCAGGGCGACCTGGACGTCGACCTTCTCGTCGAGGTCCGTCCGCACGAAGTCGACGTGCAGGACCTCCTGCCCGTACGTGTCGTACTGGATCTCGCGCGCGATCGCGGTCTCGACCTTGCCGTCGACCGACAGCTCGAAGAACTGCGCGTGCGCGAGCCCTTCCTCGAGCTCCTTGCGGGGCGTGGTCAGGGCGACCGTCCCCTGGCCGTGCCCGTACAGCACGGCCGGCACGCGCCCCTGGTTGCGCTGGCGCCGCGACGCGTTCGAACCGGCGTCCGAACGCTTCTCCATCTCCAGACGAGTCAGGTCCGCCATGGTTTCAATCCTCGTTGAACAGCGCGCTGACCGAGGCGCTCCGGTGGATGCGGTCGATCGCGCGCGCGAGCAGTGGGGCCACGGAGAGGACGCGGATCTTGTCGAGCCGCTTCTCCTCGGGCACGGGAATGGTGTTCGTGACGACGACCTCCTGGACGGGGGCCTCGTCGAGCTTGCGGACGGCCTCTCCGCAGAGGACCGCGTGGGTCGCGCCGATGTAGACGTTCCGGGCGCCCATCTTCTTCACGGTCTTGGCGGCCTCGGTGATCGAGCCGGCGGTCGAGATCATGTCGTCGACGATCACGACCTCGCTCCCCTCGACGTCTCCGATCAGGTGTTCGACCGAGGTGCTCTTCGCCGAGTGGCGGCGCTTGTCGACGATCGCGAGGTCGGCGCCGATCGAGCTGGCGTACGCGCGCGCCATGCGGATCGAACCGACGTCCGGCGCGACGAGCGTCACGTCCTCGAGGTTCAGGTCCTTGAAGTACTCGCACAGGACCGGCTTCGCGAACAGGTGGTCGACCGGGATGTCGAAGAACCCCTGGATCTGCGAGGCGTGGAGATCGAGCGTGAGCACGCGGTTGGCGCCGGCGGCCGAGATCATGTTGGCGCACATCTTCGCCGAGATCGGCACCCGCCCCTCGTCCTTGCGGTCCTTCCGGGCGTAGCCGAAGTAGGGGATGACCGCGGTCACCCGATCGGCCGACGCCCGCAGGCAGCAGTCGATCATCAGGAGGAGCTCGACGAGGTTGTCGTTCACCGGCGGGCAGGTCGGCTGGACGATGAAGACGTCGGCGCCCCGGATGTCGTCGTTGATCTTGACGTCGATCTCGCCGTCCGGGAACTTCCCGACCGACGCCGACCCGAGCGGCTGACCCAGCTCGGCGCAGATCTCCTCGCCGAGCGCCCGATGCGCGTTTCCGGCCAGGATCTTCAGCCGATCCGCGACGCTCATGACGACCCTCCCTCGTTCTGGTCCGCTCCGCCGTTCTCGTGCGCTCCGCCGGGCCGCCGCTCGAGGCGGCGGGCCGGGACTCCGACGTACACCTCGCCCGAGCCGATCGTCGTGTCTCGCCGCACGATCGCGCCCGCGCCGGTCGCACCGCCGTCCTCCACCCGCGAAGGGGCGATGAGCACGGTGCCGCTGCCGATGAACGCGCCGTCGCCGATCGTGGTCCGGTGCTTCGCCGCGCCGTCCCAGTTCGCGGTGATGGTGCCGCAGCCGATGTTCGTCCCGGCTCCGACCGACGCGTCGCCGAGGTACGCGAGATGCTTCGCCTTCGATCGCTCGCCGACCCGGCTGTTCTTCACCTCGACGAAGTTGCCGATCTCGGCGCCGTCGGCCAGCTCGGCCGCGACCCTCAGGTGCGAGAACGGCCCGACCACGCAGCCGCGTCCGATGACGACGCCGCGGCCGAGCACGGTGAACGGCAGGATCCGCGTCCCCGCGCCGATCGTCACGTCGACGTCGATCCAGGTCGTCCCGGGGTCGACGACGTCGACCCCGTTCGCCTGGTGCCCCTCGACGATCCGGCGGCGCATCAGGTCGCGCACGACCGCCAGCTCGGCGATCGAGTTGAAGGCGTGCCCCTCGCGGACGTCCTCCAGGACGACCCGTCCCACGCGCGAGCCGCGCCTCCGCAGGGCGAGCACGGCGTCGGTGAGGTAGACCTCGCCCTTGGCGTTGTCGCTCGAGAGCCCGTCGACGACCTCGCGGCCGGTCCCGGCGCGCAGGACGACGATCCCGGTGTTCACCTCCCGGAGGCGACGGGTCTCCTCGTCCGCGTCGAGCTCCTCGACGATCCGATCGACCACGCCGTCGGGGGCCCGGACGACGCGGCCGTAGCCGCTCGGGTCGTCGAGTTCGACGGTCAGGAGCGTTCCCCCGACCTCCGATCCTCCCGCCGCGTGCGCGTCGAGGAGGCGCCGCACGGTCCGGGCGGAGTAGAGGGGACCGTCTCCATAAAGGATGAGGACGTCCGCCTCGTCGGACACGTCCGCGAGCCCCTTCCAGGCGACCTGGGCCGCGTGCCCGGTTCCCCGCGGCGGGTCCTGCACGACGACGCCGGCCCCATCCGACTCGGTCGCACGCACACAAGCATCGCGATGTTCGGGGGATACGACGACTGTGACGGTCTCGGCCCCGACCTCGCGCGCGAGCCGGACCACGTGCGTCAGCGCCGGACGTCCGCAGACGTCGAACAGCACCTTCGGCTGCTCCGACTTCATGCGGGTCCCGCGTCCCGCGGCGAGGACGAAGACGTGGAGAGGGCGGGTCAAGGCCGGATCTCGGTGCGGACCTGAAACAACCCGGAAAGCCCTTCCAGAACCGCCCCCAAGGATGCCGATGGGGGTCGTCAGAAACCTGGAATGGACCGGCACGCACCGCCGACGCGCCTCGAGTGCGGCGGAGGATCGAGCCACGGGGAAAACCGGCGATTCTGCCGAGTCTCACCGTTCGCGTCAAGGCCGCGGAGGGTGACGACCGTGGTCTCCTGCGTCCGCCGGACGCCGGACCGGGGGTGTTCGCTTAAAGTTCCTTCAAGTCGTCGATGGAGGTCGGTCAAGAGGTTGCGAGCGTCCGAAAATTCGCTTCCAGTCTGGTTGACAGACTCTGGGGCCGGGTTACACTGCCGGGGCGTCTGAGTAGGCGCCCAAGCCTATCCGCAGGTCAAACCGTCCTTCGAGTGCCATCCGCGCAAGGAATGTGCGGTCGGACCTGTGAACCTTGGCTGTGCGAACTCGGCAGAGTTCAGACTGTGGTCCTCCGGTAGGGAGTTCGAGGATCCAGGGCATGAAACACCGAGAGGCTTCTTCTCGCACTTGTAACGACTGCTGTCCCTGTGTCTGTCTCTAGGAGGTTTCGCATGAAGCTTGGTCGCTTGGCCGTCGCTGGCCTCGCCCTCAGCGCCGTGATGTTCACGGCGCCGCAGGCGGAAGCCGGCAACGGTTCCAACTACGTCCACCTCACGAACGGTCTGGACTACTTCTTCGGGAAGACGCCCACCAACGGCAACCTCGTCGGTGCGTGGCGCTGCTTCCCGTCGGACATGTTGCACGCCCCGACGCTGTCGCTCACCGGGACCAACCCGGGTGCGTACTCGACGAAGGTGTGCGCCGTTCACATCAACGTGACCGCTTCGCCGGGGTCCACGATTGCCTTCCCGACCATCGCGCTCTCGAGCTCGACCGGTAAGTGCAACTTCCTGACCACCGCCGGAGGTCTGAACTTCGGTCTGTTCTCGGTCGCCGGTTTCGGCACCATCATCGCCGGTCCCCTCACGGGCAACTCCGGCCCGGCCGCGGCGGTCAACCTGCTCGCGGGCGTGGCGGGCGCGGCCCTGACGAACCCGGCGACGGCGCCGAACATCATCGTGCTCATCACGCTGAACCTGGTCGGCGTCTTCGGCCAGACCATCGACGTCCCGGTCGACGAGAGCCTCGTGCTCTGGGTCCAGGACGATCCGAACCAGTTCGGCACCGGCACGATGCAGTACTGGACGGGCTCGTTCGACGAGCGCAACCTGTGCTCCGGCTACTCGTTCCTCTTCTCGGGCAGCACCGGGACCGCGTTCGCGTTCCAGGCGCCGGTCGAGTGGGCGATCGGGTTCGGCACGCAGGACGCGACGCTCACCACGGCGATCAACTCGCTCGGTGGCGGCCCCTCGACCCTGAACGCGCACGACGCCATCCAGGGGTTCACCCCGGGCTTCGACGCGGGTTCGGGTACGCGGACGATCTCGATCACCGGTACGGGTGGCACGGCCCTCGGGTCGGCCTCGATCGGTTCCGAGTTCCTCGCGTTCAACATCTACGACGAGAACGGTGCCTCGAACCGTCTCGCGATCGCGAACATCCCGGGCTTCGACCCGACCGCGACCGCGACCGGTACCTGCAACAACCGTAACCCGAACTTCCTCGCGTTCCCGACGGGCGGCCCGGGTGGCCCGGTCCTGTTCGGCGGGATCCCGGAGATGCCGCGTTCGGTCGGTCAGATCGACACCCTCGCCAACATCCTGCTTGGCAACGGGATCTGGATCGCTTCGACCAACCACGCGACCATCGCGGGCGGGAACAACATCCCGTACTTCCCGACGGCGGCGCTCAACGGTGGTTCGAACGCCGGTGGCAACGTCGGTGGCTTCCCGCTGCCGATCCCGCCGTTCCCGACCCTGCCGGGCATCGAGCTGTTCTTCTGGAACTTCAACGTCGATCCGACGAACAGCTTCCTCGATCCGGCCGCTTCGGGTGGCCACAAGCTGACGAACGGCTACCCGATCCTGTTCTTCCCGTAAGACACAGGAAGCCAGACTCAGCTTCGAGAAGGGAGTCGACTTCGGTCGGCTCCCTTTTCTCTTTGCATCGACCGTCGAGCGCCGGATACGACTCCACTCGATGCAGCCCGGCTGCCGATGATTCGAGGAGGACGCGTCCCGTTCCCGACGCCGGCCCCAGCATGCAAGACCCCCCTCCCACTCCCAAGCTGACCCTGGTGCTCGGCGGAGGAGGCGTCCGCGGCCTCGCCCATCTCGGGGTGCTCGAGGTGCTGGAGGAGGAGGATCTTCCGATCGAACGGATCGTCGGGACGAGCGCCGGAGCGATCATCGGTTCGATGTACGCCCGCAGCCCGGTCGCCGCGCCGCTGATCGCCCGGGTCCTGGAGTTCCTCTCCAGCTCCGCCTTCCGCCGCCTCAACCTGAAGTTCGAGCTCGAGGGACGCAACGCCGGCGCCCCACGCCCGTCCCTCCTCGATCGCATCCTGCACGGACTGAAGCGACAGCTCGCGATGGAGCTCCTCTTCCGTCGGCCGTCGATCTTCTCCGGGGACATCCTCCGCCGACTCGTCGGCGGCCTGGTCGGAGACGGCCACATCGACGAGACCGTCATCCCCCTCTTCATCACGGCGCTCGATCTGATCGAGGGGGAGGAGGTCCTCCTCCGGGACGGAGACCTCCGCTCCGCCGTCGTCGCCAGCTCGTCCGTCCCCGGCTTCTTCCCTCCCGTCGAACGCGAGGGAAAGCTCCTCTCCGACGCCGGACTGATCAACAACATGCCGGTCCAGATCGCCCGCGACCTCGGCGGCGAACACGTCGTCGGGGTCAGCCTGAACGCCTCCGTCGAACGGATCGAGGAGTTCCCGACCGGCATCGACGTCATCTTCCGGAGCGAGGAGATCGGCACCAAGCTCTTCAACGACCGCCGCAAGAAGGAGGCGGACGTCGTGATCGAACCCGCCCTCGGCGGCCTCTACTGGCTCGAGTTCCGCGACCCGGCCGCGGTCATCGAGGCCGGAGCGGCCGCGGCGAGGGAGAAGGTGGCGGAGATCCGGGAGAGGCTGGGGGGGGGAAGCAGGGGAGAGCAGGAGAGAGCAGGAGAGAGCAGGGGAGAGCCCGCTGACGCGGAGGACTGAGGCGGACGGGGGCTGGGGGCTGGGGAGAAGACGTCAGCGCCAGGCCTCGAGTCTCGGCCAT
Source organism: Planctomycetota bacterium JB042 (assembly GCA_043101415.1). GTDB lineage: Bacteria > Planctomycetota > B15-G4 > B15-G4 > JADJEK01 > JAUIEL01. Next base: position 10,248 of record JBICIB010000239.1, read on the forward strand.
CCCATAGTCCTCTCCGGGCTCCCCCTCTCCCAATCCCGGAAGCGGGTGAGGAAGTCCGAAGCGGGCGAGGCGGGGCCGGAGGAGGGATGAGCTCTCCGACCCGCTCACGTCCTCGCGCGATGCGTCGGGAGTGGTCTCCGCGGAGTTTCGAGTCGCGCTGCGGGGTCGCTCTCGGAGCCTCGTCCCTCCTCCGGCCCCGCCTCGCCCCGCTCCGGACTTCCTCACCCGATTCCGTCTTGGGGGGAAGGGGGAATGCGGAGAGGACCCGTTGAATGGGTCTGCCTCGAGACCCGACGCCGATGCCGGTCCTCCGCGCCAGCGCCCTCTCTCCTGCTCTCTCCTGCTCTCCCGTGCTCTCGTTGCTTCCCCCTCCGGTCCTTCGCGGCTACAACTGCTCCCGCCGCCGCTTCCCCTCCGGAGTTCCCCATGCCTGCCCGTCTCCTCGCGTTCGCCGGTTCCGCTCGTCGTGAGTCCTGGAACAAGCTGGTCCTCGCGGTCGCCGTGGAGGGGGCGCGTTCGGCGGGGGCGGAGGTGACGGTGATCGACCTGGCGGACCATCCGATGCCGCTGTACGACGGAGACCTGGAGGCGGCGGACGGGCTGCCGGAGCACGCGAAGGGGCTGAAGGCGGAGTTCGGTCGGCACGACGGGTTGCTGCTGGCGTGTCCGGAGTACAACAGCTCGATCACGCCGCTCCTGAAGAACACGATCGACTGGGTGTCGCGCCCGGTGGAGGGGGAGCCGCCGCTGGTGGCGTTCCGGGGGAAGACGGCGGGGCTGGTCGCGGCGTCGCCGGGGGGGCTCGGCGGGCTGCGCGGGCTGGTGACCGTGCGGTCGATCCTCGGGAACATCGGCATGGTCGTGCTGCCGGACCAGATGGCCGTGCCGAAGGTGCACGAGGCGTTCGACGCCGACGGGAACCCGACCGACGACCGGATCGCGACGTCCCTGCGGAACGTCGGCGCCGAGCTGGCGAAGCTGACCGCGCGCGTGGCGTCGGTGCGGTAGGAAGGCGCGCTCAGCCTCCCGCCGCCGCCTCGGCCTCGGCGACCAGCTCCTCGATCGCGCGGTCGAGCGACTCGCCGCGGACGTTCTTGAAGCGGATCACCCCCTCATGGTCGAGGACGTAGATCGTCGGCCAGCCGCTCACGTTCCACCGGGTGGAGATCGGCCCCCCGGTCGACCCGTCCCAGAACGAGCGCCAGGTGATGCCCTCCTCCGCGATCCGCTCCTTCAGCCTCGTCCTGTCCTCGTCGCTGTTCACGCCGACGAGGGCGAACGGTCGGTCCTGGTAGTTCTTCACGAGCGACCGCTCGTGCGGGTACATGGCCCGGCACGGGGGTCACCAGTCGCCCCAGAAGTCGAGGACGACGACCCTCCCGCGGTAGTCCGACAGCTTGAAGACGACGCCGTCGACGTCCTCCCCCTCGATGTCGGGCGCGACGTTTCCGAGCGCGAGGTGCTCGAGCTCGAAGAGATCGCCCGTCGCGTCCTCGCCGAGCGTGCCGCGCCCGGACTCGACGTCGGCGTACTCGGTGGCCACGAGCTCGAGGAGCCGCTTCGACTCCCGCTCGAGTTCTACCGGGTCGACCCGGCGGAGGCGGGCGACGGTCTCCTCGCCGAGCCAGTTCCGCAGCGCCTTCGAGTCGTCGTCCCGGTCGTCCATCCGGCCCGCGAACTCTCCGACCTGCTCGAGCGCGTGCGCGAGCGCGTAGGCGGCGTTTCCGCGGACCGGGGCGTGCGGGTTGTCGGCGAGGAGCGTCCGGAGGAACCGCTCGGCCGTCGCCGTCGGATCGCGACGGAGGGTGCGGCAGACCGTGCCGAGGCGGTCGGAGTCGGCGTGGTGCGCGAGCAGGAGGTCGAGCGTCGCCCCCTTCGTCTCGCCCGGCTGGAGCTGCTGCGCGACCCAGACCAGGGCGTCGAGCGCGGCGTCCGTCCCGACGTTCGCCTTCGCGAGCGCGAGGAACCGTTCCGCGTACGCCTCGGGGGCCGGGTAGTCGCTCGCGAGGAGCACCTCCTTCTCCTCCTCGCTCTCCGCCGCTCCGTACCTCTCCCAGAACGCCGACTGCGCGGCGTCGTACTCGCCCTTCAGCGCCTCGACCGCCGCCGCCGGGTCGTCCTGGGCGGGGACGGCGAGCAGGAGCGAGAGCAGGATCGTGATCATCGCAATCTCCCGTCGACGGGTCGGAGAGACCATTAGAGAGGAAGCCGAGGGAGACGTCAGCCGCTGCGCGGTATGGAACGCGTTCGGGAACGTCTTCGCGTTCGCCACGGCGGGCGCCGGAGGAGGGACGAGGTCTCCGACCCGCTCACGTCCTCGCGCGATGCGCCTGGGATGGTCTCCGCGCGATTTCGAGTCGCGCTGCGGGGTCGCTCTCGGAGCCTCGTCCCTCCCCCGGCCCCG
>JBICIB010000240.1:0-3504 GCA_043101415.1 Planctomycetota bacterium JB042
CGGGGCCGGCTCGGACGACCGGTTCGGACGAGAGGACGTCAACATGCGGATCCACGGGTCGTGTCTCCTCCTCCTCGGCGTACTGCTTCCGCGCCAGCTCGAGCTCCTCGGCGATCTCGTCGCCGGCGGCGGCGCGTGCGAGCGCCGCGAGGAGGAGGAGACACGACCCGTGGATCCGCATGTTGACGTCCTCTCGTCCGAACCGGTCGTCCGAGCCGGCCCCGGCGGCGAGTCGAGCACAGGCCGCGAGGGGCCGCAACCCTCTCCGCCGCCGCGAGCGCGGACGGACCGCGGGCCGACCACGGCTTCTGATAGACTCCGCCATCGCCACGGGGTAGCCCGTCTCGTTCCGACGGACACCCCGCCCTCGGGAGGATCTCGCCCCATGACCCGTTCGCGTTTCTCCGCCCTCGCCGTCGCCGCCGGCCTCGCCCTCGCCGCCGCCCCCCGGGCGTCGGCCGACCTGACGCTCTCCGAGAGCGGCGCCGCCGTCCTCGGCAAGACGACGACCTTCACGATCACCGGGAACCCCGGCGACCAGTACCTGCTGGTGGTGTCGCTCGTGAACGCGGGCGCGCTCCCCGCGCCGCACCAGCCGCCGTCGATCGACGTCGGCCTCGAGCTGGTGACGCTCTCGTTCACCATCCCCGGCTGGCTCGGCACGATCGGCCCCGGCGGCTCGGTCCAGCTCCCGCTGCCGTTCCCGCCCGACATCTCGCTGAACCCGCTGACGCTCCACTTCCAGGCGCTGCAGCACGACGGGGTGCTGTTCACGGGGAAGTCGAACCCGTGCACGCTCACGCCGAACCTGGCGTACATGAACGAGTCGACCCTCGGGAAGATGTCGGTCCGCCGGGCCGGCCACACGATGACCGAGCTGGCCGACGGCCGGTTCCTGATCATCGGCGGCGGCGCGGACGGCCTCGTCGCGTCGTACGGCCAGACCGAGATGGACCTGTACGACCCGTGCACCCAGAAGTTCACCAAGGTCGGCGACCTCGGCGTCGCCCGGACGTCGCACACCGCGACGCGGCTCCTGGACGGTCGGATCCTCGTGGTCGGCGGCGCCGAGGACGTCCTCGGCGAGCCGGTGAACTAGGCGGAGGTGATCGACCCGGCGAACAACTTCCAGTCGACCCCGGTCGCGAACACGATGGCGATGCCGCGCGCGCTGCACGGCGCGTCGCTCCTCCCCGACGGGCGGGTCCTCGTGACCGGCGGGACGTCGTCGTTCATGAGTCCGGCCGACATCGTGCAGAACTCGACGAAGTCGACCGAGTTCTACGACCCGCAGACGAACATGTTCTCGGCCGGCCCGAACATGGCGGTCCCGCGCGTGGGGCAGACGACGACCACGCTCGACAACGGCCAGGTGCTGATCGCCGGCGGGTTCAGCTTCGTCCTCGTCCTCGGCTTCCCGGTCCCGTTCGTCACCGACGACGCGCAGGTCTACACCCCGGCCGCGGGCGGCCTCGGCACGTTCGGCTCCCCGATCCTCATGACGCAGGACCGCTTCGCCCACAACGCGATCAAGAAGAGCGACGGGAAGGTCCTCCTGTTCGGCGGCGCGCAGGACGTCTTCTCCGACCCGTTCAACCCGGTCGCCACGTCGACGGTCGAGGAGTTCGACCCGTCGACGGGGCAGTTCCAGTTCCACGGCACGATGAGCGTCGCCCGCGGCGGCTGCGCCGTCACGCTCCTCCCGAACGACGTCGTGATCGTCGCCGGCGGCGCGTACGGGAGCATCAACCTGCCGATCCCGGACGCGACGCTCGACGTCTACAACGGGAACAGCGGACTCCAGGCGACGGTGCAGATGCAGCACGTCCGCGGCTACTTCACCGCCACCGCCCTCCCGAACGGCGCCGTGCTGCTCGCCGGCGGCGGCGAGGAAGGGACCGCGCCGAACGAGCTCGCCTTCGACGACGCCGAGCTGCTGACCATTCCGTAGTCCCCCCGCCGGATTCCGCTCCGGATTCCCGCCTCCGGGTCGTTACCCTGACCGACCCGGAGCGCGGGCCGCCGGCGGTCGGCTCGAACCCGAGTTCCCCCTGGAGAGCCGTGTGATCCACTCGTCCGCGGTCGTCGATCCGAAGGCGGAGATCGCCGAAGGCGTCGAGATCGGTCCCTGCGTCGTCATCGAAGGCCCGGTGAAGATCGGGCCCCGGACCCGGCTGGTCGCCTTCGTCCACGTCTCCGGCCACACCGAGATCGGGGCGGACAACGTGATCCACCCGTTCGCCGTGGTCGGCCACGAACCCCAGCACATGGGGTACAAGGGCGAGCCGACGCGCCTCGTCATCGGCGACCGGAACGTCATCCGCGAGCACGCCGAGATCCACCGGGGGACGGTCCAGGGGATCGGCGAGACCGTCGTCGGCAACGACAACCTCGTCATGGGGCACGCCCACATCGGGCACGACTGCGTGATCGGCAACCACGTCACGCTGGTCAACGGCGCCCTCCTCGGCGGCCACGTCGAGGTCCACGACCGCGCGTTCGTCTCCGGCAACGTCGTCGTCCACCAGTACGCCCGTATCGGCCGCCTCGCGATCGTCCAGGGCCTCGGCGGCGTCGGCAAGGACGTCCTCCCCTTCGCGATGGCCTCCGGCATCGACACCATCGTCAGCACGAACGTCGTCGGCCTGAAGCGCGCCGGCTACGACGCCACGACCCGCGAGCGGATCCGCAACGCCTTCCGCCTCTTCTTCCGCCTCCCCCTCGGCGAAGCCGTCGAGGAGGCCCAGCGCCTCGACCCGTCGGACGAGGTCCGCGAGATCGTCGAGTTCATCGCCGGCACCCGCCGCGGGATCTCGAGGTTCGGACGCAACAAGAGGATGGCCCCGCGACGGCTCCCGATGCGGCACGTGCTGGAACGGGAGATGTAGGGGAAGCAGGGGAGAGCAGGGGAGAGCAACGAGAGCAGGGGAGAGCGCGGGCGAGGACGGAGAGGGGACCGACGCTCGTGCCGCGTGGTGCGCGGGACGGTGGACAGACCGTGCCAGCCCCATCGCATGGGTCCCCTCCGCTCTCCCTCATTCGCCAAGGAATCGGGTGAGGAAGCCCGGAGCGGGCGAGGCGGGGACGAAGAAGGGATGAGGCTCCGAGAGCGACCCCGCAGCGCGACTCGAAACCGCGCGGAGACCCAACCGGACGAAACGCGCGAGGACGTGAGCGGGTCGGAGAGCTCGTCCCTTCTCCGTCCCCCGCCGTGGCGAACGCGAAGACGTCCCCGAACGCGTTGCAAGCCGCGCAGCGCTCAGGCTCGATCCGGACACCGATCGTGAGCGAGGAGGTGGGCACCTCCACGTTCACGTGGTCCCGCGAGCCAGCCCATTCATCCGGTCGTCTCCTTGTTCCCCCCTTCCCCACCCCGCAATCGGGTGAGTTCGGCACCTACTCCGTAGACCCGCAGCGCATGAAACTTGCTTCGTAGAATGCTCGCGTCGTCGGCGATGAGGTCGGTTTCTTCCTGGTGCTCAGAACCCGTGGGTGAGTTTGACC
>JBICIB010000241.1:0-6430 GCA_043101415.1 Planctomycetota bacterium JB042
GGAGCTCGAGGTCGAGGAGCGGGCGCTCGCGCTGGCGGCGGGGGTGGTGCGGCGGGCGGAGGGGGAGCCGGCGCGGGCGATCGGACGGTCGCGCGCGCATCGAGAGCTGGCGCACGCGGCGCGGGTCGAGCTGGCGGCGCGGTTTCGCGAGCGGCTCGGGCTGGCCGACCTGGCGGCGCCGCTCGGCGTCTCGGTGTTCCACCTCTGCCGGGTCTTCAAGGAGGAGTTCGGGGCGCCGCTCCATGCCTTCCGGCGGTCGCTCCGCGTCCGGGCGGCCCTGCGGGAGCTGTTCGTGCCGGGGCGGACGCTGTACGACGTCGCCGAGGCGGCGGGGTTCTCGGATCGGACGCAGCTCCACCGGGCGTTCCGGAGGACGCTCGGCGTCTCGCCGTCGGCGTTGCGGCGCCGGTCGACGGGTCGTTCGTCGTGACGCACCTCGGCGGAACGCCGAGCAAGAATCGCCACGCGGAGCGCCCGGGCCCGGCGTAGCGTCGGGGCATGAACCGAATCCTCGTCTTCCTCTCCTGGTCCTGGCTCGCGCTCGCGCCGTCGGCGCCGGGCCACGCGTCGGTCGTCGGCGAGTGGGCCGGCTGGCTCGACATGGACGACGGCGACGTCCCGGTCCGCCTCCACGTCGGCGAGGAGGACGGGGCGCTCGTGACCGTGATCGACCTCCCCGCCGCCGGCCAGATCGGGGTCCGCCTCGGGTCGACCCTCGTCTCCGGGGGGAGCTGGACGATCGCGCACCCGTCCGCCGAGGACCCTCGGGTCCGGCTGTCGATCGAGCCGGCCGCGGACGGAACGGACGGCCGGCACCGGCGCGGGGCGGTCGAGTGGTTCGGCGTCGCGGGACGGGTCGACCTCCATCGGGCGGAAGGGCCGCTCCACTGGGAGCCGCCGGCGGTCGCCCGGGAGGTCGTCGGCCTGTACGGCGACGACGACGGGGGGCGGCGCATCGTCCGGGCGACGTCGTGGGGAGAGCTCGTCCTCGTCGACCCGGAGGTCGGGCTCGAGCGCGGGCTGTTCCCGCGGGCCGAGGGGGAGTACCGGATCGGGCCGGCCCGGTACGTCCCGGCGCCGGTCGAGCGGACCGCGCGGGCGGAGCGCGACGACGAGGGAGACGTCGTCGCGTGGGTCGAGACGGAGGGCGGAGTCTCGCGCCGCTTCCCGCGCCTCGAGCTGCTGGAGGACGAGGTCGTCGTCGAGCGGGACGGCGTCGAACTCGTGGGGTCGCTCGTCCACCCCGGTCCGCCCGGAGCGCCGGTCGCCGTCGTGGCCGGGGGGAGCGACTGGACGGACCGCGACCGCGTGCGGGACGTCTCGCTCCTCCTCGCGTCGTTCGGGGTGGCCAGCGTGATCCACGACAAGCGCGGGCACGGGGAGTCCGGAGGGGAGGAGACGGTCCCGTTCCGGGAGATCGCGGCGGACCTGCGGGCGTTCGCGGACGCGGCGCGCGGACTCGACGCGGTCGCCGGTGGGCGGGTCGGCTACCTCGGGCTGAGCCGCGGCGGCTGGTACGGCCCGCTCGCCGCGGCGGGCGACCCGGAGGCGGCGTTCTTCGTCGACGTCGTCGGCCCGGCGGTCTCGCCGATCGAGCAGGAGACGACGGCGCGCCTCGACCGGATGCGCGAGGGCGGCGCGTCGGCCGAGGCGATCGCGCTCGGCGAGCGGTATCTCGACGCCATGTGGACCTTCACGCGGACGCGGAAGGACGGCGATGCGCTGCTCGCGCTCCGCGCCGAGGTCGAGGAGGCCGGTTGGCTCGGCGTCCTCCTCGGCCCGCCCGACCTCGACGACGCGTCGTGGGAGTGGATGCGCCTGAACGGCGACTTCGACCCGAAGTCGACGCTCCGCGCGCTCCGCTGTCCGACGCTGGCCCTCTTCGGCGAAGAGGACCTCGCCGTCGCGGCGCGCACGAACGCCCCCGCGATGAGGGCCGCGCTTCGCGACTCGGCGGCCGACCCCGCGCGCGTCGAGGTGCTGCCGAACGCCGACCACGGCTTGCGGATCGTCCGCCGCGACGCGACCGGCGCCCGCCTCCCCTACCACCGCGGCGTCGGCTACCACCCCGAAGCCTGGCGCACGATCGCCTCCTTCATCAGGTCGAACTGAGCGCGTTCGGGTGGACGTACCGAGTCTGGCACGGTGTGTCCGCTGGGCGTCGGGAGCTGATGGCGCCGCCGACTCTCCGCGTCAGCGCGCTCTCCCCTGCTCTCGTTGCTCTCCCCTGCTCTCCTTGCTTCCCCCGAGCCCCTCGAGCAGCGCCTCCCCCTCCCGTCCGCCGTACTCCCGGTCCGTCAGCGTGTCCCGCCGGACGATCCGGTAGGCCGGGGCGTAGGTGTCCGCGTACGCCCTCGAGTGCACGCCCGGCGGGTACCCCTTCTCGCGCATCTGCTGGACGAGCTTCCAGAAGCGGTCGGCGTCGAAGGCGACGACGAGGGCGTCCTGCTCGAGGAGGTCGCGCGCGACGCGGAGGGAGGATTCGAAGACGGCGCGGTCGCCGCGGAAGACGCGGTGGGTCTCGCCGACGGCGCGCGCGAGGTCGTCGACCTCGCCGCCGCGGCGGAGGAACGGTCGGAGGTTGATCCGGGCGAGGTTCCGGGCGGGGTCGAGGACCTCGACCAGCGGCTCGACGTCGGCGTGGGCGGGGGCGGCGGGGCTCGGGGAGAGCTTCTTGACCTCGTCGTACAGGCCGGTGTCGAGCTCGCTGTTCCGGCCGATGAACGGCACCGCCGGCCCGCGGGTCGCCTGCGAGATCAGCTTGTAGAGGTCCTCCTCGCGCATCAGCGGGTAGAGCTCGGTCTGCTCGACGAGGAGGGTCTCGAGGGTCGGCAGGGGCGGCGCGGTCTCGGGGGACGGCGGCGCGGCGCCGCAGCCCGCGAGGGCGAGCGCCAGGGGAGCGGCGAGGGCGAGGCGGAGGTCGAGCATGGGGCGGTTCTATCGCGCGGGGAGGGACCGATCAACTCGGCCCGCCGGCACGGGGGCCTCAGCGATGGTCCGCGCCCCCGGTCGTGGCCGCCCGGCGTTCGGCGGCCTCGCGACGGACCCGTTCGATCAGCGCGCTCCAGTCGAACCGGGGCGGTCGGTCGTCGTCCGGTCCCGAGTCGCCCCCGCCGGAGAGGTAGCCGAACTGCTCGAGCGACCGGAGCGCGTCGTCGCTCGGTGTGAGATCGGCGCCGGCGTAGCGCGTCTCCGCCCCCGCCCGCTCGGCGAACCGGGCCAGCCGGTCGAGGGCCTCGGCCGCGCGTTCCTCGTGGGAGGCGACGACGTTCTTCCGCTCGCGCGGGTCGCTCGACAGGTCGTAGAGATGTTCGTACGGCCGCATCGACGAGAGGAAGTACTTGAAGCCGTCGTCGCGCACCGCGAGGTGCGGCACGTGGGTGTCCGAGACGAACGCGGGGCGGGACGGCCCGTCGCCGTCGAGGAGCGGGGCGAGCGTCCGTCCCTGCCAGCTCGGCGGCGGCTCGAGCCCGAGGAGGTCGACGACGGTCGGCGCGACGTCGATCAGCGGGACCTGCGCGGGCACGCGGGCGGGGGGGAGCGACGGCGGGTGGCGGAGGATCAACGGGACGCGGATGTTCTCGTCGTACACCGTGTAGCCGTGGCCGGAGCGGCCGTGTTCGCCGAACTCCTCGCCGTGGTCGGACGTCACGATCAGCATCGTGTCGTCGAGCATGCCGCGCGCCGCGAGCCCGTCGACGAGCCGCCCGAGGGTCCGGTCGGCGGTGGCGACGGCGGCGTCGTAGCGGGCCGGCGGGTAGAGCCAGTCGCGAGCGCCCATGTTCTCGCAGACCTTCTTGTCGTTCCGCTGGAGGAACTTCCCGAGGTTCCGCTTCGTGGCGAGGAACGAACGGAAGCTCGGCGCGACGAACCGACGCCGGTCGCCGGCGGTGGCGACGTAGTTGTGGACGTCGTACGTGTGGAGGAAGACGAAGCAGGGCGCGTCCGCGTCGTCGTCCGCGGCCTCGTCGATCCACGCGAGCGCGCGCTCGACCGCCGGCTCGAACCGCTTCTGCGGCGGGAGGAACGTGTCGAACCCCTGGTCGAACCCGAACTCCGCCCCGACGAACGCGCCGGCCGTCGCCGCGAACGTCCGGTACCCCGCGTCGTCGAGCACCTCGGCGAGCGTCGTCGCCGTGTCGGAGACCTTCGCCGGCGCGTCGAACCGCCCGAGGTCGAGCATCGCCGGCCAGAGGGACGTGAGGAGCGCCGCGTGCGACGGCAGGGTCCACGTCGACGCCGCGATCGCCTGCTCGAACGAGACCCCCTCGCGCGCCAGCCGATCGATCGTCGGCGAGACGTCCTCCCGGTGCCCGTACGCCCCGAGCCGGTCCGGCCGGAGCGTGTCGATCGAGACGAGGACCACGTGCGTCGGCAGGGGCGGCGGGTCGGAGCAGCCGGCGAGCGAGACGAGGAGGGCGAGGGCGGGGAGGAGGGCGCGGGACGGGGAGGGCATCGGGGGAGTGTAAGGGGGAGGCGCTCCCGTTCGGTCGGTCGACGAACCATGCAAATCTTCCGTCTCGTGGAAGATCTGCATGGAACGGAGATCCTTCGCCCTACCAGCCCCCGCCGCCCCCGCCTCCGCCGCCTCCGCCGGAGAAGCCGCCGCCGCCCCCGCCCGAGAAGCCGGACGAGCTGCCGGGGGGCGTGGCGGAGCTGGAGATCGCCGACGAGAGGCCGCTCGAGACGCTGGAGGTGAAGGCGCCGAGGTGGGCGGCGCTGAACGCGCCGTGGTACCAGGTCGGCCGGTAGGCGGTGCCGTCGGGCATCGTCGCGCGCTCGAGGACGTCCTGGAACCGCTCGGCCCACGAGTTCTCGACGCCGAGGGCGACCGCGTACGGGAGGAACCGCTCGAACTGCTGGACGGTCCGCTCCGGCTCGCGCGCCGCGCGCGTCGACGCCTCGAGCCGGTCCTTCTCCGCGGTGCCGAGGTACATCCGCAGCCCCTCGATCCGGTCCATCACCCGCCGTCCGGGGCCGGTCGGCGCCTTCATCAGGAAGAAGAAGACGACGTTCGTCCCGATCAGGAGGACGAGGAGCGGGCCGAGCCAGACCGATCCGATCGTCATCAGCGCGAACAGGCCGAACAGCTCGCCCGCGAGGAACGGGAGCGAGAACAGGCTGAGGAAGATCGCCTTCCCCTTCGACCCGAGGCCGCTCCCGCGCCACGCCGCCACCGTCGCGCTCAGCAGGATCGCGACGCCGAGCGTCCAGACCGACAGCCAGATCACGAGGAACGCGCTCTGCCCGGCGACGACGAAGTCCCCCGCGAACAGCGCGGCGACGAGCGCGCCGATCGTCAGCAGCACGCCGGGGACCAGCCACCGGCGGTTCTTCAGGAACAGCTTCCCCTCGTGCTCCTCGTTCAGCCAGACCTTCAGGGAGTCGAGCGCCTTCTTCACGCGGGCGTGGTTCGCGTTGTTGAGCTCGAGGGAGTCGCGGTCCCCGAGGAGCGCCTGCAGCACCTTCCGTTCGCCGATCGGCGCGCCGGTCTCCCGCGCGCTGGCCCGCTTCCGGAGCGTGATCGTCCCGTCGTCGTCGTCGATCTCGATCGCGCCGCGCTGCGCGAGTCCGAGGAGCGCCGCGCCGACGCACTCCTTGTCGAACCCCATCCGCCAGACGTGCCGGGTCGCCGCGGGCGAGAGGCCGAGCGGCGGCTCGTACTCCGGGATGATCGTCCCCTTCGCCGGGTCGACGCCGACCCTCTTCCACGCGACCAGGAAGTACCCGAGGACGAGCAGGAACCCGACGAGCCCGACCGGGAGGACGCGGTCCTGCAGCGCCTGGTCGACGAACGACGGCGTGACGACGTGCCCCTTCGGGAACTTGACGGCGATCGTCAGGCCCTCGCCCGGTCGGAGAGGGTGCCGCGCGGAGGTCGTCCGGAAGCGGATCGCCCCGTCCTCCGGATCGACGGTCGCCTCGATCCGGTCGGTGTCGCGGCTCCCCTGGCGACCGCGGAACGCCCGCGTCTCGACCTCCTCGAGCGGGACCGTCGACGGGAGCCGCACCGTCGCCGCCGCCTCCGCGATCGGGAACACCCAGTCGTTCCCCGTGACGTTCCAGTACAGCTCGTCGTGGTCGTCGAAGATCCCGAGCTGACGCCCGGTCTCGTACCGCAGGACGTAGACGTGCTCTCCGGGAGGGACGACTCGCGAGGCCGATCCGATCCTCACCCGCACTCCGTTCCCGCGCCGCGACGCGTCGTACGGCTCGGGGCGTCCGTCGAGCGTGACCGACACGACTTCGAACGGCACGGTGATGTCGAGGCCGAACGACCCGGGGTACGTCGTCGGGAAGTCGCGGAAGATCCCGTGCCGGATCTGCTGCCCCTCGACCCGGACCCGGATCGTCTCGGTGACCGTCAGTCCGCCCCGCGCGTCGACGACGACCTCGGCGTCGAACGAGAGGACCCGCTCGTCGGCGAGGG
>JBICIB010000242.1:0-2690 GCA_043101415.1 Planctomycetota bacterium JB042
GTGCTCTTCCGATCTTCGAGCCGCTCTATCTTGCCGCGGTACACCTCCCTCTCCTCCGACAGCAGAAGTTGCGACTCCGCCTCGAGCTGGTCGAGGTGCTTCCGGATGGCGTCGAAGCTGGTCATCACAAGCACTCCTTGAAGATCGAGAGGAACCCCGAACACTCGGGACTCCTCGAGCATCATCCGTGCGAAGGGCCTCATGCCTCCCTACTGGACGTCGAAGGTGATCGTGACCGACTCGGCTCCGGCGCCGCCGGCCGGCGGCTCGCCCGCCGTCCCCGTGTCGATCGTGAGGTTCACGTCTCCGCTGGCCGACGCCGACATCAGGCCGTTCACCTCGTAGCGGGTGCGGTTGCCGTCGATGTCCGCGTTCGGGTCGCAGTTCGTGCCGGGGTTCTCGATCTCCGCGTCCGCGTCGAAGGAGATGGCCGAGCAGAGCCCCTCCCAGACGACGCACACGGCCCGCACGCGGACGCCGGGGCTGACCGGATACTTCCCGTTGCCGTCCGGCTGGATCGTCGTCCACGCGCCTCCCGAGAAGGCCTGGACGTCCACGACGTCGTTGATGATCTCGCCCTGCTGGGTCATGTGTCGTCTCCGGTGGAGGGGAAGGGGGTGGAGGCCAGGCATCGCACCCGGCCAGGGGCCTCTTTCGCAGCCACGTCCGCCCTGACGTGTGCTCCTTGTCTGCGCGTTCCTCTACGCCGCCGCGGCCTCGATCTTGAGCAGCTCCTCGAAGGAGCCGTTCGGGAAGAGCCGCGCGATCTCGTCGGCGGGCAGCAGCTCCTTGAGTTCCGACGGCGGCACCGCGCGCACGTAGTCGATCTTCGTGAAGTTCGTGTTCTTGCGCGTGATCTGGTTGCGGCTGCGGACCTCGACGAGGTAGCCGGCCATGGGCTGCTCTTCGTCGCAAGCCGCCGCACACGCGTCGAGCGTCACTTCCTCCTCCGGGCAACCGAGCACCCGCGCGAAGAAGCCCTTCACATTCGCCAGGAAGCTGTCGTGCTTCCGCATCAGGAGGTGGGAGATCTCGTCCCCCGCGACGTGCGGCCGGAAGTCCTGGGGCTTCCCCTCGTTCTCCCACCGCTGGAGCGTGTCGGGGTAGACGTAGAGGACGGTCTTCTCGATCGCGAGGAAGCCCTCCTTCGCGCGGTTCTCACCCGCCTTGAGGCGGTCGAGGCGCTGGATGTAGTGGCCGACGCGCTCGTATTCGGCGCCGTAGCTGGCCTTCGCGTCTCCGATGCCCTTGAAGAGTTCGGTGGCGTCCATGTTTCTGTTCTCCGTTCAGGTTCTCGTATCGGGGTGTCGGGTGCTGAAAGTAGACTCGACACCCTGTTCAGTGTCCAGTTAGGACGTCGTCTTTTTCTGTTCTACTTCCCCGGCGGCTTGGAGGAGAGCAGCACCTCCCCGGCCACCAGGACCTTCCCCTGGATCTCGTTGCCTCGGCCGACGATCGACCCGAGCGGGAAGAGCGCCCCCGCCATGCCTCCGTCCTCGGGGTTCACGTCCACGGCGATCGAGTTCAGGCCGGAGATGAAGGTGTTCCCCTCCGCGACGAGGCTCGCGGCACCGGAGAGCCGCACGAGGGGGCGGACGCAGGAGCCGCCGAGGAAGGCGTTCCCGCGAAGCACGACCGTCCCGTTCGGAGTGCCGTGCTTCCCGTACGGAGGCGAATACTCCGGCCAAACGACCAGGGCGTTTCCCTGCTCGGAGCACTCGACCAACGTGTCGGTGACGACCAGCCGGCCGAGGTGACCGGACACCGTGATCGCCGCGCCGCCGTCGGCGAGGCCGGCGTTGCGCACGTAGCAGTCGCGGACGACGACTTCGCCGAAGCCTCTCGCGCCGCCGTTCTCCGTCTCCCTGTTCGCGATCTGAAGGAACGTGCGGCCGACTCCGTCCACCGTGACGCGGACGAACTCGTGCCGACCCTCGATCTGGTGGGGGTAGAAGGCGTGCTCGCGGCGGATCCCGCGGACCTCGACATCCCGCGCGACGAAGTCGGACGTGCGATTCAGGAGGCAGCCCCACTTCGAGTCGAAGCCTTCTCCTCGCGCATGGTCGAAGCCCCCGTCGATCAGCACGTCGATCAGGTGGATGCCGCAGAACGGCGCGTCGACTCCGAGGTGGATGTGGGCGTTCTCCCACGTCAGGAGTGCTGCGTTGTTGGACGCCTCGACCGTGAGATGCTCGAGGCGAAGATGCGAGTGGTAGAGCGGGTGGACGAAGCCGAGGGTGCTCGATCCGCCGGTCTGGTTTCGGCGCAATCGGACCTGCTCGCGGTCCTCGGCCATCCCGCGGATGACGCGCACTCGGAACGGGCTCTTCTTGTTGGCGACGGCGTTCCACGGCTCGTAGGAACCGGGACCGAGCAGGAGCGTCGAGTCGGCTTCGGCGTGCCACATGCACCAGTCCACGACCGGCCACGGCTCTTCGCCGATCTCTCCGGACGGCAGCACGGCCTTGCGCATCGGCGTGAACGCCGCCTCCGGTCCGGGCGGATCGACGGTGGTCGGAGTGAGGACGTAAGTGCCGGCGGCCGAGGCCGGCGAGAGCAAGAGGAAGGCCAAGAGGATCGAGCGCATCAGGTCTCCTTGAAGAGTTCGTCGAGCAGATCCCTCTGCTCCGCGGTGAGCATCTTCGGCTGAAGACCGCGCTCGCGGAGGACCTCGGGAGGGAAGACCGTGG
>JBICIB010000243.1:0-3444 GCA_043101415.1 Planctomycetota bacterium JB042
CGAGCGCGTCGCCGACGCCCTTCTCGTCTCGGGCCCCTCGCTTTCCTCCGCCCCAACCCCCCTCTCCCTCCTATCCTTCGTCTCTCCGTCCGCTCCCCCGGGTCCCTCATGCCCCCGCTCGTCCTGCTGCTCCTCACCCTGCTCCCGCCGGGCGTGTTCGACTCGCCCCGGACGATCGACTCCGAGGCGCGCCCGACCGGCGTCCCGCTCGGGGGGATCGGGACCGGCCGGCTCGACCTGCTGACCGACGGCGGGATCGGCCACGTCACGATCGGCCCGACCGATCCCCTGATCGAACGCGTCGACGCGGCGGGGTTCCGGATCGAGGTGAGGGGGGAGGACGGCGGGACCGTCGCGCGGCGCTTGCGGCTGCGGGGTGACGGCGTCGAGGACGGCGTCGAACGGGTCCGTTACCGCGGCATCTTCCCCCGCGCATTCGTCGAGTTCACCGACCCCGCGCTCCCGGTCGTCGTCACGCTCGAGGCGTGGGCGCCGTTCGTCCCCCACGACGCGGCGAGCTCCTCGTTCCCGGCGGTCGGCTTCGACTTCGAGGTGCGATCGACCGACGGGGCTTCGCACGAGGTGACCCTCTCGCTCGAGTGGCCGGCGGGCCTCCCGCTCACGGCGACCCCGCGGTGGGACGGGGGCGGGGACGACTTCGCGATCACGCGCGCGGACGACGGCCGGCAGCTCGACGCCGCGACGACCGTCGCCGCCGGGACCGCGCCGGCGCTGAACGCCTGCCTGGCGTGGCACGCGCCCGGCCACGCCTGGAGCGCCCGCGACGCCGACGCGGCCGCCGTGGCGCGCCGGTTCCTCGGGGAGCGCGCGGCGCTCCACGCGCGGACCGCCGCGTGGCACGACCGGCTCCTCGATCCGGAGTCGTGCTCGATGCCGCCCTGGTTCGGCGAGCGCCTCGCGAACGCGCTCGCCCCGATGGTCACGAACACGCGCTGGTTCGCGGACGGCGACTACGGCATGACCGAGAGCGGCACCGAGCTCGGCCGGATCGTCGGGACGATCGACCAGCGGATGGTCTCCCACGTCATGGTGCAGTCCTGGTTCCCCGCGCTCGACGCGGCGGAGCTGTCGATCTTCGCGGAGCAGCAGGCGGCCGACGGGGAGATCCCCCATCACTTCGGGTCGCTCGCCCGGTTCCGCGCGCCGGACGAGGGGTTCCTCGGCTGGCCGGACCTCGCCTGCTCGTTCGTCGCCCAGGTCGTGAAGCACTGGCAATGGACGGGGGACGACGCGTTCGCGACGCGCATGCTCCCGCACGTCGCGCGGGCGATCGAGTGGCTCGACGGACGGGACGCGGACGGGGACGGCATCGCGGACGGCGGGTCGACGTTCGACGACTCGGCGCGCGGCGACGGGTTCTCGTACACCGCGAGCATGCAGACCGCCGCGTACCGGGCCGCCGGCCGGCTCGCCGACCGGCTCGGCGACGCGGCGCTCGCCGCCCGCGCGGCGGCCGGCTTCGAGCGGACGCGGCGCGCGGCGCTCGACCGGCTGTGGAACGGCCGGTACTTCGTGAACTTCGTCGACCCGGACGCGGTCGAGGCGTCGACCGACTGCTTCGTCGGCCAGGTCGCGGGAGACTGGTACGCCGACCTCGTCGACCTCGGCCCGCTCTGGCCGCCGGACGCCGTCGACGCGGCGACCGACGCGATGCTCTCGCTCGGAGACCGCGCCGGGCGCTGGATGCCCCCCCTCGAGACGTCCGCCGCCGGACGCATCGGGCGGACGCGGTACGGATGGCTCCCGTACACCGAGGCGTACCTCGGGGCGCTGGCCGTCCAGCGCGGGCGCGCCTCGGCCGGCCTCGCGCTCGTCGAGCGGCTCGACCGCATGCTCTGGGAGGCGGCGCGCGATCCGTGGAACGAGTCGCTCTACTACGACGCGACGACCGGAGAGAAGGCGAAGCCGTGGTACACGTGGTACATGTCGGCGCCGGCCGCCTGGTTCACGCTCTACGCGCTGCTCGGCGTCGGCGTCGACGTCCCGGCCGGGAGCCTCGTCGTCGCGCCGAACCTCCCCCACGAGCGGCGGCGCCTCGTCGCGCCGCTCTTCCTCCCGCTCGTCACGGCGTCCGTCTCGTGCCGCGACGCGACGCTCGGCGCGCGGCGGGACGTCGAGGTGACGATCGACGAGGCGCACGGCGAGCGTCCGTTCGTCCTGCGGGAGTTCGCGACGCGCGTCCCGTGGCCCCCGACCGGCGATACGATCGAGGCGCACCTGACGATCGACGGCGCCCCTCGCGACGCCGAGGTCCGGCGCGACGGCGACGCGTTGACGTTCGTCGTCTCCCCGCCGCTCGCGCTCGAGCCGGGACGCCGGATCGGCTTCCGTCTCGAGGAGCCGCGTTCGGCCGCCGCCGCCGACGCGCACGCCGCCGCCGTCGCCGCCCGGACGCTGGTCCTCGAGGACGAGCGGCGGAGGCTCGAGTTCCTGGTCGACGAGCGCGGCCTCCGTCGCACGGTGATCGAACACCGGCCGACCGGAGCGCGCGTGCACCTCGACACGCGCTCCCTCTTCCGCCTCCGCCTGAACGACCCGAGCGGGCCGCCCCTGTTCGTCGACCTCGACCCGATGTACCGGCGGACGGTCCGCGTCGAGTCGTTCGTCGCGGCCGTCGAGGAGGTCGGCGGCGCCCCCGCCCTCGTCGCCCGCTGGTCGCTCGCCGCCCGCGCGGCGCCGTCCGACGCCGCCGAACGCCGCCTCGACGTCGCGCTCACCGTGTCGCTCGAACCGGACTCGAACGCGACCGGCTGGTCCCTCGCGATCGAGGGAGACCTCGAACCGGACGCCCGCGGCGCGCTCTGGTTCCCCCGCATCACCGCCCGCGACCCCGGCCGCGTCGGCGAACCGTCCCGCCTCGTACTCGGCGACGCCCCCGCCCGCGTCCACGACGACCCCGCGCGCCGCCGCGTCGACGACCGGGAACGCCTCGCCGCCGGCCGCCGCGCCTTCTCCCTGATCGGCAACGAGGGGACCCTCGCCTTCACCCCCCGCTTCCCGGGGAAGGGCGGCGCCTTCCACGCCGAAGGAGACGGCGGCGAACGCCTGAGCCTGACGTTCCGTCTCCCGCTGGCCGCGGTGCGAGCGGAGGGAGGGTTGGGGACGCCGGGGGTGGTGGAGATCGAGTGGGAATAGTCGGCGACGCTGCGCGGGACGGTCGCGGCGCTGCGCTGGGCTTTGGTCGCTGCGCGGGGCGGGTGACACCGCTGCGCGGGGCGGGGGGCACTGCGCGTGGAGCGTGGGGCCGCTGCGCGGGGCGTGCCGCTGCGCGGGGCGTGCCGCTGCGCGGGGCGTGCCGCTGCGCGGGGCGTGCCGCTGCGCGGGGCGTGCCGCTGCGCGCGGGGCGGTGAACGGGTACGGGAGGGGGCGGGGGTAGGGGTGGGGTGTTCGCTGGCGGCCCGGCCCCTCGGGGGGAGGAGCTCC
>JBICIB010000244.1:0-3340 GCA_043101415.1 Planctomycetota bacterium JB042
CGAGCTCCGGGTGGTGTCGACCCACCTCGGCCTGCGGCACGCCGAACGACGGCGGCAGGTCGAACGGCTGCTCGCTCACTTCGACGCCGAACCGTCGCCGTTCCTGATCGTCCTCGGGGACTTCAACGACTGGCTCCCCGGCGCGCCGGCGGTGCGGCGCCTGGAGGAACGGTTCGGGGTCTCGCCGCGGGTCGCCTCCTACCCGGCCTGGAAGCCGTTCCTCGCGCTCGACCGGATCTGGGTCCATCCGGGGAGCGCGCTGCGGGAGGTGTCCGTCCGCGACACCCGGCTGGCGCGGCGCGCCTCCGATCACCTCCCGGTCGTCGCCCGCGTGACGTGCCCGGAGGCGGTCGACGATCCGGCCGGGACGCACGAGAAGATGGCCGCGGGTCGCCGGTGAGGGCCGGCGGCGGGGCCAGGGGCCGGTCGCGGACCCGGAGCGCGGGCGGTCAGGCGCGGGCGGCGGTCCCGGGCGAGGTTCCGCGGAGCCGCGCGATCATCGCGATGCCCGCCGCCGGCCCGAGCGCGAGGACCGGAAACGCGTACGGCCACCCGACGGTGTCCGAGAGGTGGCCGACGAGCTGGATCGTCCCCATCGTCAGCAGAAATCCGAGCGACGTCTGGAGCGTGAGCGCGGTGCCGACGGCGTGCGCCGGCGCGTGCTCGGTGACGAGGGTCGAGAACTGGGCGGAGTCCGCGACCACGAAGAACCCCCAGACGAGCGTCACCGGGGCGACGACCCACCACGGCGCCCCGAACGCGAGGCAGACGACGAGGCAGCAGGCGCCGCTCACGGCCATCGCCTCGTTGACGAGCCGTTCCCGGCCGACCCGGTCCGCGCGCCGGCCTCCCCAGACACAGCCGAGCGCGCCGACCGCGATCGTCGCCGTGGCGAGAGCGTCGGCGAGCCACGCGGGAGAGGCTCCCGGGCCGCCCGGCCGCGCCGCGAAGCTGGCGGCGAGGAAGACCGGGATCCAGATCCACATCGCGTAGAGCTCCCACATGTGCCCGAGGTACCCGCCGATCGCGAGCCGGGTCTCGCGGTGGCGGACGATCTCGCCGGCGAGGCCGAGGCGGAACGGCCGGCGGGGGAAGGCGTGGGGGCCGTCCCGGTAGGCGAGGAGGATCATCCCCGCCGCGGCCAGGGCGAGGGCGGACGGGACGAGCACCAGCGGGACGAGGCGGTCCCCGAACGTGGTCCGCACGAGGTACGGCGTCGCCTTGCCCAGCGAGATCGAGCCGACGAGGATGCCGATCGCGAGGCCGCGGTCGGCCCGGAACCACGTCGCGACCATCTTCATCGCCGGCGGGTAGACGCCGGCGAGGGCCGCGCCGGTCAGGAACCGCGTCGAGACGGCGGACGCGTACGAGTCGCACCCGAGGAGCGCCGCGTTCGCCGCCGCGCCGATCGCCGCCGACGCCGCGAAGTAGAGGCGCGCGGGGACCAGGTCGGCGAGGTTCAGGATCGCCGCGAGCGCGGTGCCGACGACGAACCCGAGCTGGACCGCGCCGGTGAGCCCGCCGATCCGCTGCGTGTCGAGCGCGAGCGACTCGGGGAGGAACGGCGCCGCCGCGCCGCCGGAGAACCAGAGCGTGATGCCGAACAGCTCGGCCGCGGCGAGGAGGAGGAGCATCCGCGCGCGGGACGGATGTTCGGCGGCGGGGGGCGCGGCGGTCGTCAATGGTTCAGCGAGGAGATCGCGGCGGTCACGCCGTCGAGCGTGAGCGGGTGCATCCGCCCCTCGAACGCGTCGACGACGATCCCGATGGAGTGCGTGTACGCCCAGTAGTCCTCGCGCACCGGGTTGAGCCAGACGTGGTGCGGGTAGCGCCGGCGGAGGCGCTCCAGCCAGACGAGCCCCGGCTCCTCGTTCTCGTGCTCGACCGAGCCGAACGGGTGGACGAGCTCGTACGGGCTCATGGAGGCGTCGCCGACGAACACGACGCGGTACTCCGGGCCGTACGTGTTCATCAGCTCGGTCGTCGGCGTCGTCTCGTCCCACCGGCGGCGGTTGTCGCGCCAGACCCGCTCGTAGACGCAGTTGTGGAAGTAGTAGGTCTCGAGGTGCTTGAACTCGGCGCGCGCCGCGCCGAACAGCTCCTCCACCTCGCGGACGTGGACGTCCATCGAGCCGCCGACGTCGAGGAGGAGGAGGACGCGCGCCGCGTTGTGCCGCTCGGGGACGAACCGGAGGTCGAGGTGGCCGGCGTTCCGCGCGGTGGCGGAGATCGTGCCGTCGAGGTCGAGCTCCTCCTCGGCCCCCTCGCGGGCGAACCGACGCAGCCGGCGGAGCGCCATCTTCAGGTTCCTCGGCCCGAGCTCCGCGTCGCCGTCGAGGTTCGCGAACTCGCGCCGGTCCCAGACCTTCACCGCCCGCCGCAGCCGCGACCCGTCCTGGCCGATGCGGACTCCGGCCGGGTTCGAGCCGTACGCGCCGAACGGGGAGGTGCCGCCGGTGCCGATCCACTTCGAACCGCCCTGGTGCCGCTCCTTCTGCTCGGCGAGCCGCCGCTTCAGCGTCTCCATCAGCTCCTCGAACCCGAGCGCCTCGAGCTCGGCGAGCTCCTCCGCGGTCAGCAGCCGCTCGGCGAGCTTCCGGAGCCACTCCGCCGGGATCTCCCGCGGCGCGACGCCCTCCGCCGTGACCGCGCGGCCGAAGGTGGCGCCGAACACGACGTCGAACCGGTCGAAGTGCCGCTCGTCCTTCACGAGCGCGGTCCGCGCGAGGTGGTACAGCCCCTCGATCGAGAAGACCGGCTCGCCCGCCGCGAGCGCGCGCAGGAACGAGAGGTACTCGGTCAGGGAGACCGGGACGCCGACCTCGCGGAGCTTCAGGAAGAACGCCAGGAACACGGGCCGCTCCGCGCGCGGGTCAGGGACAGAAGGTGACCGCGAGGGCGTCCGAGCCCTGCACGTTCCCTCCGAAGCCGGGATCGCGGACCGCGTACTGGTAGTGCATCGTCACCCCGGCGAGCGAGGGCGGGATGAGGATCGGGACCGAGGCGTTCACCGCGCCGTTCGTCGACGAGTAGGTCCGGAAGAAGCTCGGCCCGGCGACGAGGATCGTCCCCCAGGGCTGCACGTTCGACCCCGGCGAGAGGCCGGAGAAGAGGACGCAGAAGCTGCTCGGGTTCCCTCCGGTCAGGTCGATCGAGAACGACGGGTTGCCGACGGACGGGGACCCGCCCGCCGCGGAGATGAGCGCCGGGCTCCCCGAAGAACCGATCTCGGGCGTGCCGTACGAGGCGATCGTCCCGCACGAGAGGGTGTCGACCGCGGCCCGCAGGTCGGGGAGCGGACCGATGGGCCCGCCGCCCCCCTGCGGGACGCCGGTGTCGA
>JBICIB010000245.1:0-2509 GCA_043101415.1 Planctomycetota bacterium JB042
GGGGGCCGACCGCGGCGCGCGCCCACCGCGCCACGCCGAGGGTGAGCGCGACGAGCAAGAAGTAGAGGCCGAGGACGATCGACGACCCGAGGAACCCCCACTCCTCGCCGACGACGGCGAAGATGAAGTCGTTGTGGCGCTCCGGCAGGTAGTCGAGCCGGTTGTGCGGCCCGCGCCCGATCCCCCGGCCGATCAGCCCGCCCGAGCCGATCGAGATCATCGAGTGGTAGACCTGGAAGTTCGTCCCCTGCTTCAGCGCCCGGAGCTGGTGTTCGACGTGCCGCGCCTCCTCGTGCTCGCCCGCCGCGCGGAGGTCCTTCGCCTTCGCGGTCTGCTCGGGGATCGACTGGAAGAACCCGAGGATGCGCGCCCGCTGGTAGTCGTGCAGGAACGGCGAGAAGTAGAGGAGCACCGCCAGCGCGACCCCCGCCCCGCCGATCCCGAGCAGCAGCGCCAGGCGCGTCCCGGCGCAGAAGAGCATCGCGAACAGCACCGGGAGGAGGAGGACCGCCGACCCGAGGTCCGGCTGCTGCGCGATGAGGACCGCCGGGAAGCAGGCGAGCGCGAACGGACCGACGAGATCGACCAGCCGCTTCGGCCTCGGGCGGTGGCGGAGCCACGCGGCCAGCATGAGGACGACCGCGAGCTTGGCGAACTCCGAGGGCTGCAGCTTGAACCCGAGCGGGAGGCGGATCCAGCTCTGCGTGTTGCGCGCCTCGTCCGCTCCGCCGAGGAGCTGGTAGACGAGCAACGCCACGCAGACCGCGTACGCCGGGACGACCAACCGACCGAGCGTCGGGTACGGGAACCGGACGGCGACCGCGACCAGCGGCAGCGCGGCGCCGACGAACAGAAGCTGCCGGGGGAGGAGCCCCGCCGACTCGTCGTCGTGCGTCGTCGACCAGACGAACACGAGTCCGATCAGGCTGAGCACGAGGGCGGTCGCCAGCAGGTGCCAGTCGAACTCCTCGAACGACGCCTTCTTCCGGTCGCGGCTCATCGGATCCCCGCGCCGAACAGCGCCTCGAACTCCGGCTGGCGGAACAGCTCCGCCATGACCGGCCGGGTGGCCCCGCCGCCGCCGACGTCGTTCTCCTCGATCAGGAGCGCGAACGCGAGCCGCGGCGCGTCGTGCGGGAGGTAGCCGGCCATCCACGCGTGGTCGACCATCCGTCCCCCCTTGGCGACCGCCTGGGGGGTGCCGGTCTTCGCCGCCACGCCGAAGACGCGAAGGTCGTCTCCGCCCACCGGACGCGCGGTCCCGGTCTCGACGGCGGCGATCATGCCGCGCCGGAGCGTCGACAGGGTCGACGGACGGAGCCCGAGCGCGGTCGGCTCCGGGCGCGGCGCCGGGACCCCGCCGATCGACTCGACGAGGTAGGGACGGACCCGCATCGCCCCGTGGGCGACCGACGCCATCATCGCCGCGACCTGCAGCGGCGTCACGTCGTCGACCGCGCCGTGGCCGATCGCGGTCCGCATGGTGAAGGTGACGCCCCGCCCCGCCTGGAACGGACACGGCAGCTCGCCGATCGAACGCGCCCCCGGCGGGAGCCCGAGGACGTCGGGGTCGCCGAAGCCGACCGCCTCTCCGTACCCGAGCCGGCTCGCCATCTCGAGCAGCGCCTCGAGGCCGACCTCGCGGCTGATCTTGTAGAACCAGATGTTGCACGACTTCTCGAGCGCGGTGACGAGGTCGATGTCGCCGTGCGCCTGCCGCTGATAGCACTTGAGGGTCGTGCGACCGACCCGCAGCGTGCCGTCGCACCGGAACGTCGTCCCCGCGGTCGCGTGCCCCCCCTCCAACGCCGCCGCGGCGGTCACGATCTTGAAGACCGATCCCGGCGGCGGCGGGTTCCCCGGCGGGCGGAAAGCGCGGTGGTGCAAAGGCTGCCGCTCGTCGTTCCGGAGGTCCTCCCACTCCTTCCGGACCTGCAGCCGGGTCGGGTTCGGAGAGGTGGCGAGGGCCCGGATCGCGCCGTCCCGCGGGTCGAGCAGCACGAGGGCGCCCCGCTCGACCATCTGCGAGAGCACGCGGTCGCACGCCGCCTGCAGGTCGACGTCGAGGGTCGTCCGGACGTGCCTCCCGTCGAGCGCGTCGACCATCTCGATCAGGCGCTGGACGTTCTTGTCGCCGTCGCGCTCCTCGATCCGCCATCCGCGCCGGCCGCGCAGCACCGGCTCGAGGAGCGCCTCGAGTCCCGCGATGCCGAGCTCCTTGTTCGCCCGGTCGTGGTCGTGCCGGAGCCTCGTGCGGAGCGTCGAGATCCGCTCGGCGGCCTCGACGTCGATCGCGGCCGGCGGGAGGCTCGTCACCTCGAGGTACTCGAGCTGGTCCGCGCGGGCGCTCTCGAGCACGGACTCCGTGGCGTAGCTGACCCGGCCGACGAGGAGCGGCGAGAGATCCCGGACGTCGTCCGGGTAGAGGCGCTGTTGCACGTCCTCGATGGAGAAGCCGCCGTATCGGCCGGGGACGAGGTTCACGAGGTAGACCGCGCGGTACGGGGCC